>NZ_JAYMZS010000037.1:0-75669 GCF_035828755.1 Amycolatopsis sp. H20-H5
GGTGAGCGTGAGCAACGCGATCCGCGCGCTGCCGACACTCGGCCTGGTGACGTTCCTGTTCTTGCTGTTCACCGAGAGCCTGACGGCGACGATCATCGGCCTCGTGGTGCTCGCCGTGCCGTCCATCCTGGCCGGGATCTACGCCGGGCTCCAGGCGACCGACCACGGCGTGGTCGACGCGGCCGAGGGCGTCGGGATGACCGGCTGGCAGCGGCTCTGGCAGGTCGAGGTGCCGATCTCGTTGCCGCTGGCGCTGGGCGGGATCCGCAACGCGGTGTTGCAGCTCGTCGCGACCACCGCGGTGGCTTCGTACGTCGGACTCGGTGGCCTTGGCCGGTTCCTGCTCGACGGATTGGCCATTTTGGACTATTCCGAGGTCATCGCGGGCGCGTTGTTCACCACCGCGCTGGCGATCGTGCTCGATCTGCTGTTCTCGCTGCTGCAGCGGGCGGTGGTGCCGAAGGGCGTCCGCCTCGCCGCCGTGGCGGCCACGGGCAAGAAGGTCACTGTGGGGGGAACCGCATGAGGCGCAGGCTGGTCGCGATGGTGGCCGGGATCGCTTTGCTGGCAACGGCTTGCGGCAATCCGCTGGCGGGGGGCGGTGAGGGCGGCGCGACCGGTGACATCATCATCGGCTCCTCCGACGTCGGGGAAACCCTGCTGCTGGCCCAGATCTACGCCGGTGCGCTGCGCAACGCCGGGGCGAAGAACGTCACGGTGAAGCCGCCGGTCGGCAGCCGCGAGATCGTCGTCAAGGCCCTGCAGGACAAGTCGCTCTCGCTGGTGCCGGACTACAGCGGGAACCTGTTGCGCTACTTCGACAAGAACACCGAGGCGACCACACCCCAGGACGTCTACGCGCAGCTGAAGCAGAAGATCCCGAGTGGGTTCGAGGTCCTGCGGCAAGCGCCCGCGGAGGACAAGGACCTGCTGGTGGTCACTAAGAAGGTGGCCGATTCCGGGGTCAGGACGTTCTCCGATCTCGGGCCGCGCTGCAAGGACCTGGTGTTCGGCGGGCCCGGCCAGTGGAGCACCCGCTGGAAGGACAAGATCAAGTCGTTGTACGGCTGCGAGTTCAAGGAGATCCGCACGACCGACACCGGCGGCCCGGTGACGATCGCGGCCCTGAAGTCCGGTGACGTCCAGGTCGCGGACCTGTTCAGCACCTCGGCGAAGATCGCGGCCAACGGATTCGTGCCGCTGACCGACGACAAGAGCATGTTCCCCGCGCAGAACATCGTGCCACTGGTCGCGAAGGGCACGCTGACCCCGGATCAGGTCGACGCGCTGAACCGGACGTCCGCCGCGCTGACCACCGACCAGCTCACCCAGCTGAACGTCCAGTTCTCCGAGGAGAAGCGCAACGCGCTCGACATCGCCGACGACTTCCTCCGCCGCAACGGCCTGAAGACCTGACCTCCCACTCGCGCCCACGGTCCCTGAAGGCCACCATGACGGCGTCTAACGCCGTGAAGGCTCCCTTCAGGGCACAGCGACGGCGAGTGCTCAGAGGCGTTCGAAGGCCGGGGCGTAGCGGAAGGCGCCGCTCACGGCGGGGGTGTACGCGGCGAGCGTCCGGACCTGGAAATACCGGGCCCAGTCCGGCTCCGGCGGCGTGATCGAGAACGTCGACGCCAGGACGAAACCGAAGCGGGAGTAGAACTTCGGGTCGCCGAGCAGGATGACGACGCCGTAGCCCAGCGCGTCGGCCGCGGCCACGACTGCGTGCATCAGCGCCGAGCCGACCCCGGCGCCGTGGTGCTCGGGCAGCACGCCGATCGGGCCGAGTCCCACCGAGACCGTCCGATCCGAGCGGATGCTGGCGGGGCTGCAGCACAGGTGCCCGACGACCCGGCCGTCGATCACCGCGACGAGCGACAGCGTGTCGATCAGGTCGCCGTCGGTGCGGAGTTCGTCGACGAGTTTCGCCTCCATCGGCCCGGGGAACGCGGCGGTGTGGACCGCCCGGATCGCGTCGTGGTCGGCGGAGGTTTCCCGGCGGATCAGCATAGACGCCAGTGTGCCAAAACGCCCGTTCGCGCGGAACTCGTTTTCGGGCACACTGGGAGCGTGGCTGACGACCCCGTGCCCCGGTTGCGCGAGCTCTGCCTGGCCCTGCCCGAGGTGACCGAGCGTATCAACCACGGCGAGCCCGCTTGGGCCGTCCGGAGGAAGACGTTGGTCACCTACTCCGAGCGTCACCCGAAGGGTCGGCTGGGCTTCTGGTGCCCGGCGCCACCGGGGGACCGCGAGGCACTGGTCGAGGGCGAGCCCGAGCGGTTCTTCCGGCCGCCGTACGGCGGACCGGGCTGGGTCGGCGTCTACCTCGATGTCCCGGTGAACTGGGCCGAGGTACGCGAGCTCATCGTCGAGGCCTACCGCCTGATCGCGCCGAAGAAGCTCCTGGCCCAGCTCGACCAGCTCTGAGGCTATCGGTCGACGTCGCCGCTGGTCAGGAAGGCGCGCCACGGGGCCCGGTCGAAGGCCAGTTGGCCGCCGTCGCGGTCCTTGGTGTCGCGGACGCGGACCTCGGTGGAGGTCTCGGCAACCTCGACACAATTGCCGTTGCCAGCGGTGTAACTGCTCGTATGCCAGGCGAAGACGCCTGGCTCAGGCGTGCTCATCATGATCCTCTCGGGTCCTGGTACAGCTCGATCGCCAATCTGCCGATCAGGTCCCTTGATTGTGCCTCGTCCAGCGCTGTTTCCGCCAGAGCTGCAACGATGTGCCGATACGCTGTGATTTCGTTCGGCTCCTCCAAGAACACGTTTGATGTTTCGCTCTCCATGTAGATGACCGGTCGGGTGTCTGTGAACTCCATGAACGTGAACGAACCGGCCAACGCGGCATGCGCACCGATGTCCATCGGTATCACGCGGAGAGAAATACTGCTGCGGACTGACATACGCAGCAGGTGGTGCAGTTGCTCGGACATCACGGCGGCTCCACCGACGGGCAGCCTCAGCACGAACTCATGCACGAAAAACGTGTACCGAGGTGGACGCGGACGACTGAAGATGCTTGAGCGAGCCAACCGTGCGGCGATTCGATCATCCACCTCATCGGCGGGCACGTTGACGATACGGGTGATCACTGCTCTGGCGTAGTCGCCAGTCTGGAGCGACCCTGACAGCAACGTCGACTGGTAGTCGTTGATGACCACAGCTTTGTCCTCGTGGTCGATGTAGGTGCGAAGCTGCTTCGGCAGTCGAGAGCCGTGCTGCTGGTACCAGCCAGGCTTGTTCGCTTCGCGACAGAGGTTGAGCAGCCTTCGCCGCTCCGCCGTCTTCACCTTGCAGATTCCCAGGAACAGCGCCAGGTCGGTCTCCTTGACCGCGCGCTTGCCGGTCAGCATCCGGGAGACGTCGCTCTGCGACCACTCCAGCTGGCGGGCGACCTCCTTGCCGGTCGTCAGCCCGGCTTTCTCCAGGACACGGCGGAGTCCCTCGCCGAGTTCGCGGCTGCGTACGGTCGTTTCGTGCTCAGGCATGAGGCCAAAGTAGAACCACGCGGCGCCGATTTTGGAGAGCGACGCAATGGTGCCAACCGAAAGAAGCATTGAATGCGAGCGGTGAAATCGGTTGCCTAAGCTGTGGAGGTCCACGATGAAACCCGCTCAAGCCCGCGCCATGTGGTTGCTGCGCAACGAAATCTACACCCACCTCGACGAGGCCGAGCTGTTCGCGGCCGAGTGCGGCCCGTACCTTTCCGAGGCCACGGAGACGATCCGCCTGCTGGTCGGCGACCTGGTGGCGGTCGTCAGGAAGGTGGTCGGCCAGCACGGCGAGACGATCGAAGGCCGCTGCGGCTTCTGCGGCTGGCCCTGGCCGTGCGAAAGCATCGACACGATCCACCAGACCCTGCGCGAACCCGGCAGCGCCTTCGCCCAAATCGCCAACGACAACTGACTGGGCCTGTTCTGTGAGCCGGTGCGCAGCCATAACACCATCGCGACGATGGTGAGTGCGGCCCGGTGCCCCGCGGCGGCCGGGGTGGGGAAGGGAACGCTGTTTCGGGCCTTCGGGAGCCGTGACGGCTTCCTCGACGCGTTGTGTGTCGCGAAGCTCACGCCCCTGCGTGAGGTCGTGGAGACAGGGGAGGCGCCGCTGGGGCCCGGGGCGCCGTCGCGCGAGCGGATCGTCGCGTTTCTCGACGCGCTGCTCACCATCGAGCTGGAGAATCGCCACCTTATCCGCGCGCGCGAGGTGAGCTTCGCCGGGATGCGGCAGTCAGAGCACTACAGGTGGATGTACGGCCTGTTGCGGAACCTGATCGAGGACGCGGCGCCCGGGGCGACGGCTGGCGACGCCGGATATGCCGCCCACGTCCTGCTCGCGGCGCTGCGCATCGACCTCATCGAGGAACTGCTCGCCACCGGACTTTCTCTCCAGGCGATCCGCCGCTCACTGGCCCCGCTCACGACAGCTGTCGTGGCCGACACTCAGCGCGAATAGTGGTCTTCGACGAGTGATACGACACCGTCGATGGCTTCCAGAATCTCGCACTCCTTCCGGACCGATTCGGCCGCCGCTCGCAGCGCGGGATCGCGCAACGCCCGCGTCGCGGTGGTGGCGATCCGGGCGGCGTCGATCTCGTCGATGCCCAGCGGGAGCGCTGCGCCGGTCCCGGCGGCGTTCGCCGCGTTGATGGGATGTTCGGCGCCGAGAACGAGGGGCACCATCGGCACGCCGTGATAAATCGCGCCGAGCATTGTGCCCAAGCCCGCGTGGCTCACTATCAGCGAGGCTTTGGCCAGGGCGTATCCCTGGGGCATGAAACGTTCCACGCGCATTCTTGGCGGGATCGGACCGATCGCGGTTGGGTCGACGTTGCGCCCGATGGTCAGCAGCACGTCCGCGTCGAGTTCGGCGAGACCGTCCAGCAACGCCTGGCGGGTTTTACGCAGCCGGTTGAAGACCGTCCCGAGTGTCGCGTAGACCAGCGGACGGTCGCGGCCGAGTGCGTCAAGCCAGTCAGGCGCCGGCTTGTCCGGCTTTTCGGCAAAGGGAAGGCGGAAGTGCCGGACCGCCCCGCCCGTGTCGGCCCCGGTGAACCAGGACGGTGGCAGGCCGGTGAGCGTCAACTGCCGGTTCCATGCCGCATTGGCGTCGGGCGCGAGGCCCAAGGTCTTTGCCAGAGTCTCGTAGTGGTCGAGCACCCGTTGCCAATCCAGCACGGTTTCCCAGCGCCGTGCGTCGGTCGGCAGCGCCGCCCAAGCGGCGCAGATCACGGGAATCCCGGCGAGCTGGCCTGCGAACGTGGCACCGTTCTCCGCGAATTCGCGGATCATGACGTCCGGTCGCCAGGTGTCGAAGGACGCGAGCAGGTCTTGGGCCGCCGTCGGGTTCCATCTCGTCCAGGTGATCTCGTTGGCGTAAGCCAATCCCTCGCCCCGACGTGCGTAGTCAACGAACTCGGGGAACGTTGCCTCCGCGTTGTCCCAGCTGAAGTTCTCGCCGATGGCGGTGGGTTCGAAACCGGCCGCCTCGATTGTCCTGGCGAACGCCGCGCTGCTCGCGACGCGCACCTCGTGACCGGCCGCTTGCAACGCCGCGGCGTAGGGCACGATCGGATCGAAATGCCCGTTCCCGGGCTGGGTAGTGAGAAGAACGCGCATCGGCCCACCTTAGAACGGAACGGAGCTTAACGTCGGGACCGTCTAGATCACTTTGCCGCGGCTCGTAGCGGGCCGCCGACCCACGCGCGCTGGGGCTCGTCCGTCTCGTAGCGCGGGGCGCGATGGGCCGAGGGGACTCCCCACAGGGCGATCTCCCCGGCTCTGGGATAGGTGACGACAAGAAGCGGGCTGGACCAGTACATGCGGCGTACCAGCGCCGACGCGGGATGCCAGCCGGTGCGCGGCACCGCTCGATGGCGCCGGAACCAGCCCGCCGCGGACCTGCCCGCGAAGTACGTCACGGTCGCTAACGGCGCGAGGGGGATGAGGAAGAGCGTCATGAATCGGTCCGTGTTCACCTCTTCCACGGTGCGGGCGTGCGTGGGGTCGGCAGGGTCGTAGACCACGTCGACGTCCTCGCCCGAGTGGTACTTTCGCAGGCCCGCCGGAATCTCCGCGTACGTCCCGCTCCCGCCCACCGGGAAGCCCACTTCGACCGTGCGGTGGCCGCTGTCGGTATGGGGAGGCCATGCCGTGGCTCGGCGTCCAGGTGTCCAGCACTTGCTGGGTCGCCAGCGACGTCTGGACGGCACTGAAGACCACGAACCCCAGTGGCCGCGAGCCATAGCTCCGCGATCGCCGTCGCGCGCCACGCGAGCCCGCGCAGGCGCGGGATCTGCGCTGTCAGGTCCAGTCCGCAGTCACTCGGCAGGCCAGGCCCCGTGAAGGCCACCTTCGCGGCGTTAGACGCTGTGAAGGTGGCCCACGTCCACATGGGCGATGAGACAGAGGTGCGGATATTCGTCGATAAGGACGGCGTTGTCCAAGGCTCAGCCATCTCGTTGAAGAACGGAAAGGTACCCAACCAGAAGCAGGTCGATGCCGCGGTGGACGCACTGCGGAATGATGCGTCCATGAGAGCCAAGCAGACTGAATCCGCCCGGGAACGGTGCATGAACGAGTGGGGAGATGCCGGTAAACGTCGCGTACCGGACCTGGACAAGCTGATCGCCGAGCTCAAGAAGTCGCCGAACTGATGTCGGATATCGACTTCGCGTCACGGGGGGCGATACTGGGCCTGACCACCGGCCTGTCGTCGCCCCCGGAATCGTGGGTCGCGACGCTCGGAGACGAGTTCGTGGACACTTCGTTCAGCGAACAGGAACTGGTGCGGACCTTCGGTCTCATCAGGGTTACCTGAAGGAATCCCGCGCTCGCTCGTCGCGGAGTTCGGGGAGTTTTCGGATCGGCTCGAGTTCGCCGCTCTAGCCGACGGCCTGGTGGCGGCCGGGATTCCGATCAAGCGGAGGATCGCGGACAGTCGGAGCGAACTGGACACCTACTGGATACCAGCCAGTTCGACCGAGGTATCGGTGATGACCGCTGCCGAACTCGCTCGTTCCAGGAGAAAGCGCGTCAGCGAGGACAAGATCGCCGACTACCGGTAACGTGCGCGGGCCTTTGCCTGTGACAGCAACCGTAATGAGGAGACGATCCTGACGTCCCACCTGGATTTTTTACGACTGGGCGTTGAAGCTCGGGACGGATTTCCTCGAGGCGAAGCACGACGAAGGCCGGTTGTCGCGCGAGTTCGGCATCATCTAGGTGAGTTTCCAGCGTGACGCGGATGCGCGGGTGGACTGAGAATGCCATTCCCGATCTGGTCGAGTTTGCGGGGATAGCCGACTTGCTGCGGCCCGGTCAGGTGGAGACCTTCTATGTCGAGGAGGCCGCGGTGACCTTCTACGTGGTTTGCGAGCCGGGGTTCGCCGATCTGAGGGTCGGAGATGTCTTCGCTGCCGACCGGATGGTGGGGGCGTCGGTGTCTGCTGAACGCCGTTTCAGGTATCGCTGACCGGTGACGGCCGGGCAAAAGCAAGGTCAAGATTGTGAGGTCCGAGTTGGATTTCTACGTGCACTTCGCCGCCCGTGGTGACGTGGTGGGCCTCGGCCTGGGTTCCCGGGCCGAGGAGTGGGTGGAGAAGCTGGGCGCGGATTTCCGGGAAGGGCCGCTGCACGACGACCGGCTGGGGCGCGGGTTCGGGCCGATCGACGTCAGCTTTCGCAACGACACGGGGGAGTGGCTTGCCCGCCACATCAGCGTCCAGGTTCGCAAGCTGGTGTGAGGCGAGGGATTCCAGTTGGCGGCGGTGGGTGTACCGGGTCACCCCACCCGCTGTTCGAGGGCGCGACGAATTACTGGATCGAAGAGACGTGGGAAAGGCCCGCAGAGAAATATCGGCGGGGCCTTTTTCGTCGAGTCTTGATCACTTGCGCCGCAGCTTCGGCCGGGTTCGCGGCAGGCCATAGCGTGGCATCCGGGCCCAAACGGGTACGGCGTACGGACGCTTGCCAAGGTGGTCACGCGGGAAGAGCACGACCATCGCCCGGCGTTCGCCGCCCACCCAGGCCCGCTGACGTTCGTCCTCGGCGTAGCGCAGGGCGCGACGGGTCGACTGGATTCCCCGCAACACGATCTCCCCGGCCTTGGGGTACTGGACGTCGATGAGCGGGCTGGCTCTGGCCATGCGGTGCACCTGCACCGACGCGGGATGCCAGCCGGTGCGCCGCACCGCCCGGTACCGCTGGAACCAGCCCAGCGCCGCCTTGACAGCGAAGCCGGTCCCGAGGAGCAGTAACGCGATCGGGATGAGGAACGGCCACAGGAACTCGTCCACCTTGATGTCGTCCACAGTGCGGACCCGCGCCGGATCGACCGGGTCGTAGCGCACCTCCACGGGCGTCGCCATGCTGTAGAAATGCCCGCTGGCCGGGACTTCGGCGGTCAGCAGGCTCTTACCGGTCGGGTAGCTCACATCGACCGTGCCGTTGGTCTTGCTGTAGCCGATCACCATGCCGTGGCTCGGCGTCCAGGCAGACAGCTCGTGTTGCGCCTCCTCCGAAGTCCGGACGGCGCTCAGCACCACGAACGCCACCGCGATCAGCCAGAGCCCCGTGATCGCCGCGGCGCGGAGGGCGAGTGTGCGCAGCCGGGGTGTCTGCGCGTCGAGGTCGACGCCGCAGTCGCTGGGCAGGCCAGGTCCCGGTGGCACCCAGGTGCCCGGCTCATCCCCAGTAAGCATCTCGCCAGCCTACGACCTCCGAATGCCCCTGAAGGCCACCTTCACGGCGTTTTACGCTGTGAAGGTGGCCTTCAGGGGCAGTTACAGGCTTACTCGAAGGCCTTGGCGATCAGGGCCTTTTGCTCGACCTCGTGCACCTTGGACGAACCCGCGGACGGGGCGGCCATCGGGCGGCGTGCCACGACCTGGAGGCCGGACAGGGTCTCCGGGAACTTGCGGGGCAGGTTGAGTCCGAAGAACGGCCACGCACCCTGGTTTTCCGGCTCCTCCTGGACCCAGGCGACCTCGGTGGCGTTGGCGTACCGCTCGACAGCCGCGAGCAGCTTCTTCTTCGGCAGCGGGTAGTACTGCTCGATCCGGACGATGGCGACGTCGTCCGCCTCGCGCTTGGTGCGCTCGGCGAGCAGCTCCCAGTAGAGCTTGCCCGAGGTCAGGAGCACCTTGCGGACCTTGCCGGGGTCGACGTGGCTGTCGTCGATCACGGACATGAACTTCGACTGGTCGGTGAAGTCCTCGACCGCCGAGGTGGCGGCCTTGTTCCGCAGCATCGACTTGGGGGTGAAGACCACCAGCGGGCGGTTCACTCCGTCGAGTGCGTGGCGGCGCAGCAGGTGGAAGTAGTTCGCCGGGGTCGACGGCACGGAGACCGTCATCGAGCCCTCGGCGCACAGTGCCAGGAAGCGTTCGATGCGGCCGGACGTGTGGTCCGGGCCCTGGCCTTCGTGGCCGTGCGGCAGCAGCAGCACGACGTCGGAACGCTGGCCCCACTTGGCTTCGCCGGAGGAGATGTACTCGTCGATGACGGTCTGCGCGCCATTGACGAAGTCACCGAACTGCGCTTCCCACATGACGAGCGCCTCGGAGTTGGCCACCGAGTAGCCGTACTCGAAACCGACCGCCGCGTACTCGGACAGCGCCGAGTCGTAGATCATCACGCGGCCCTGCTCGTCGGCGAGGTTCTGCAGCGGCGAGTACTCCTGGCCGGTCTTCCGGTCGATGAGCACCGAGTGCCGCTGGGTGAACGTGCCGCGGCGCGAGTCCTGGCCGGACAGCCGCACGAGACGGCCTTCCATCGCCAGCGAGCCGAACGCGAGCAGCTCGCCGAACGCCCAGTCCATCCCGCCTTCGCGCGACATCTTGTGCCGCCGCTCCATGACCGGCTTGACGCGCGGGTGCGGGGTGAAGCCCTCGGGCACGTCGACGAACGCGTCGCCGATGCGCTCCAGGGTCTCGCGGGAGATCGCCGTCGGGACCTGGGCCGGGATCTGCTGCTCCTCCTCGACCGAGGGGCTCGCCTTCGCCGGGCGCTTCTCCAGCTCGCGGACCTCGTTGAAGACGTGCTCCAGCTGGCTGGAGAAGTCGCGCAACGCGGCCTCGGCCTCGTCCACGGAGATGTCCCCGCGGCCGATCAGCGACTCGGTGTAGGTCTTCCGGACCGAGCGCTTGGTGTCGATGATGTCGTACATCGCGGGCTGCGTCATCGAGGGGTCGTCGCCCTCGTTGTGGCCGCGGCGGCGGTAGCAGACCAGGTCGATGATGACGTCCTTGTGGAACGCCTGCCGGTAGTCGACGGCCAGCTTGGCCACCCAGTGCGCGGCTTCGGGGTCGTCACCGTTCACGTGGAAGACCGGGGCGGCGATCATCTTGCCGACGTCGGTCGCGTACTGGCTGGAACGCGAGTGCTCCGGCGCGGTGGTGAAACCGACCTGGTTGTTGACGACCAGGTGCACGGTGCCGCCGGTGCGGTACCCGCGCAGCAGCGCCAGGTTCAGCGTCTCCGCGACGACGCCTTGGCCCGCGAAGGCCGCGTCGCCGTGCATCAGGACGGGCAGCACGGTGTAACCCTCGCCGCCCTTGTCCAGGAGGTCCTGCTTCGCGCGGACGATGCCCTCGAGCACCGGGTCGACGGTCTCCAGGTGCGACGGGTTCGCGGTCAGCGAAACCCTGGTCTCGCCGTCGCCGAACATGCGGAAGTACTTGCCCTCGGCGCCGAGGTGGTACTTCACGTCACCGGAGCCGTGCGCCTGGCCGGGGTCGAGGTTGCCCTCGAACTCCTGGAAGATCTGCGAAATCGGCTTGCCGACGATGTTGGCCAGCACGTTCAGGCGGCCGCGGTGCGGCATGCCGATGACGACCTCGTCGAGCTCGAACTCGGCGGCCTTGTCGAGCAGCGTGTCGAGCAGCGGGATCGCCGTCTCGCCGCCTTCGAGGGAGAACCGCTTCTGGCCGACGTACTTCGTCTGCAGGAAGGTCTCGAACGCCTCGGCGGCGTTGAGCTTCGACAGCACGTACTTCTGGACGGCCGGGTCCGGCTTCTCGTGCGGGACCTCGACGCGATCCTGGATCCAGCGGCGCTCGTCGGGGTCGAGGATGTGCGTGTACTCGATGCCCACCGTGCGGCAGTAGGAGTTGCGCAGCACCCCGAGGATGTCGCGCAGCTTCATCTTCTCCTGGCCCGCGAACCCGCCGACCGCGAACTCGCGATCGAGGTCCCACAGGGTCAGCCCGTGGGAGAGCACGTCCAGGTCGTCGTGGTGGCGCTGGCGGTAGTTCAGCGGGTCGGTGTCGGCCATCAGGTGGCCGCGCATCCGGAACGCGTCGATCAGCTCGATGACGCGGCCGGTCTTGTGGACCGCGCCCTCGGGGATGTCGGCGACCCAGCGGATCGGCTCGTACGGCAGCCGCAGCGAGGTGAAGACGTCGTCGTAGAAGCCGTCCTCGCCGAGCAGGAGCTGGTGGATCAGCTTGAGGAACTCGCCGGACTCCGCGCCCTGGATGATGCGGTGGTCATACGTCGAGGTCAGCGTCATGATCTTGCTGACGGCGAGGTTGACCAGGGTCTTCTCGCTGGTGCCCTCGAACGCCGCCGGGTACTGCATCGCGCCGACGCCGATGATCGCGCCCTGGCCCGCCTGCAGCCGCGGCACCGAGTGGTTGGTGCCGATGCCACCGGGGTTGGTCAGCGAGATCGTGGTGCCGGCGAAGTCGTCGGCGGTCAGCTTGTTGTTGCGGGCCTTCTTGACGATCTCCTCGTAGGCCTGCCAGAACTGCAGGAAGGACATGTCCTCGGTGGCCTTGACCGAGGCCACCACGAGGGTGCGGGCGCCTTCCTTGCCCTTCATGTCGATCGCGAGCCCGAAGTTGACGTGCTCCGGCGTGATCGCGAACGGCTTGCCGTCGATCAGCTGGTAGTGCCGGTTCATGTTCGGGAAGCTGCGCAGCGCGCGCACCATCGCGTACCCGATGAGGTGGGTGAAGGAGATCTTCCCGCCCCGGGTGCGCTTCAGGTGGTTGTTGATGACGATGCGGTTGTCCGCCATCAGCTTCGCCGGGACCGCGCGCACACTGGTCGCCGTCGGCACCGAGAGCGACGCGTCCATGTTCTTCGCGATCGCGGCGGCCGCACCACGGAGCTGCTTGGACTCCGGCTCGGCGTCCTTGGCTGACCCGTTCGCCGAAGCGGCCTTCGCCGGGGCAGGCGTGGCTGGCTTGGCAGCCGGCTTGGTGGGGGCGCTCACGGCAGGCTTCGGCGGGGCCGAGGACTGCTTCGCGGCCGTCTCGGCGTTCTGCACCGTCTTCGCCGACGGGGCCGCCGCTTTGCCGTTCTGGGAGCTCTCAGCGCGTTCGTCGGCCTCGGCGACGGTCTGACGAGCGTCGTCCGCCTTCGTCTGAGCCGCCTGCGTCGGCTTGAAGTCCGCGAAGAAGTCATGCCAGGCGGCATCGACTGAGGAAGGGTCGGCGAGGAACTGGTCGTACATTTCCTCGACCAGCCACTCGTTGGCGCCGAATTGTGACGCAGGGCTGCTGCTGGACACGGCTTGGACTCGCCTCTATCCGTCTCGATCTTGAAGTCCGCTGTTGCGCCTACCAGGCTAACCCCCTCGCGTTGAGCCGTGTGATCGAACTGGCCAGTGTGAGGCGTGGCGCACTAGGGCATGAGTCACTGGTTCGATTCAGACCAGGTGGGAGACGTAGCCGTAACGGGGGCTGGACGAGCGCCCGCCGATGCGGAAACCTCAGAGGCGGGGAGAGGGGTCGCCGTGGCGGAGCTGCCGGAAGTCGAACGTATGATCGACGACCTGGAGCGCGACGCGGTCGCCAGGTCGCAGCGGTACGGGGCGATGCAGGCCGAGGTCCAGCAGATCGCGATCACCGCGGCGGTGGCGAACGGTGCGGTCAGCGTGACCGTGGGTCACAACGGGCTACCCACCGCGATCAAGATGACCGACGCCGTACGGGGCATGAACCCGGACGAGATCGCGGCCAACGTGATGAAGGCGATCCAGAAGGCTCAATCGGGCTACCCCGAACGGATGCGGGAGATCATCGCCGAAACGGTGGGCGACGACAGCATCAGCAGGCACCTGGTCGAGACAGCCGAGGCCAGCTTCCCGGATGCGCCCGAGGAGGAGCTCGAGCTGCCCCCAGAGCCCGAGCGGCAGCTGTACGAGACGGCCGAGGAGCTGCCGTCCAAGCCGCCAAAGCCGCCCGCCGCGCCCCGGCGGCCCACCAGATCCGGGGGCGATGACGAGGACTTCAGCGATCAGTCGTTCCTTCGCCGGGACGACAGCTAGAAGGGGGTTCACGTGCCGGACGGCGGATTTCAGGTCCTCGGTGAGGAGCTCGGTACACACGCGGGGAAGGTCGACGCGCTGGCCGAGCGCATGAAGACCGCGGTGGCGGCCGCGCAGCAGGTGACCATGGACAACAGCGCGTACGGCGTGATCTGCCAGCCGTTCGCCGCGCTGCTGGACCCGTTCGAGGAGATGGGGGTCCGGGCGTTGCAGACGGCGTCCGGCTCGATCACCGGCACCGCGGGCAAGGTGCGTGACGCCGCGAAGGTCTACGAGCAGCAGGACCAGGCGTCGACCGAAGCGGTCAAGAAGGCCGGGGCGTAGCGCGATGCCGGAGGGGAATCCGCTCGTCGCGCAGGCGCAGTCCCAAACGACCGGCGTGACCGGCATCGGTATCGCCGAGTCCGCGGTCGACCTGGCGAACGGCGTCAAGGACGGTTCGTGGGTCGAGGCTGGTCTCGGCGCGGTCGGCGTCGGGCTCGAGGCACTCTCGCTGATCACCGATCCGATCGGGACACTCATCCAGTACGGGGTGTCGTGGCTGCTGGAGCACGTCCAGCCGCTGAAGGACTGTCTCGACTGGCTCGCCGGGAACCCGCCGGTGATCCAGTCCTTTTCGGACACCTGGGCGAACGTCGCGAAGGAGGTCAACGGCGTCGCGGGCGACCTGGCGAACGAGGCCAAGAACGGCACGTCCGGCTGGACGGGCCCCGGCGGCGACGCCTACCGCGCCGAGGTCGCGGACCAGACCAGCACTCTCGCGGGAGCGGCCTCGCTGTGTGACGGCATCTCGACCGGTGTGATGGTGATGGGCCAGGTCGTGGCGGCGGTCCGGGAGACCGTCCGCGACCTGATCGGCACGCTGGTGGGCAAGCTGATCTCGTGGGCGCTTGAGGAGGCGTGCTCGCTCGGCTTCGCCACGCCACTGGTGGCAGTGCAGGCGACGACCGCGATCACGAGCACGATCGAAAAGGTCACCACGCTGATCCGCAAGCTGATCAAGACGATCGCCAACGTCGGCCCGAAGGTCCGCAAGATCGTCGAAAAGCTCAGCGAGATCATCGAAAAGCTGTCGAAGCTAGCGAAGAAGCTGGGCAAAGGCGCGGAGCACACTTCGCCTTCTTCGGCGGCGCGCAAGGCCGACGACGTACACGCGCCCAAGGCGGACACCACTCCTGCGGGCGCTCACACACCTGATGGCGGAGGGCCCGACACTGCGGGTGGGGCGAGTGCGGGCAGCACTTCAACCTCGTCGGCAAGCGATGCGGGCGGCAGCCGGCCCGCGGATCCTCAGGGCACCGACACTCCCGTAGCACTGCGCAAGTGTGAGAACGACCCGATCGACGTCGCGACGGGTGAGATGGTCCTCGCGCAGACAGACGTCGAACTGCCGGGCGTCTTGCCTCTCGTCCTGCGCCGCGTGCATGTTTCGTCCTTCCGCGCGGGGCGGTCGTTCGGCCGCACCTGGGCGTCCACAGTGGACCAGCGGCTGGAGTTCGACGACCACGGCGTGGTGTTCGTCGCTGAGGACGGGCTGATCCTGGTCTATCCGTTCCCGCCTGCGGACGGTGCGGTGCTGCCCGAGGTGGGACCGCGCTGGCCGCTCTCGCGGGTCGGTGACGACTTCGTGATCGAGCAGCGTGCGGAGCGCAGGCGACTGCACTTCCCCGATGGCCCGGGTGACTTGTGCTGGCTGGCGACGATCAGCGACGACAACGGCAATCGCATCGATCTCGACCGCGACGGCGCGGGCGTGCCACTGGCGGTTCGGCACTCAGGGGGATATCACGTCGAGGTGGTCAGCCGTGGGGGCCGGATCGCCGAGTATCGGCTGCTCGACGGCGATCAGGCCTTGACACTGCTGAGCTTTGCCTACGGCCCGGCCGGTTCGCTCGAATCCGTGGTCAATTCGTCGACCTTGCCCTTGCGGTTCGCCTACGACCTGGCGGGTCGTATCACCAGGTGGACCGACCGGAATGGCCACTGGTACAGCTACGAGTACGACAGATTCGGCCGGTGTGTGGCCAACCTCGGTGCGGACGGTTTCCTCAACGGCGTATTCGACTATGACACCGTCGGCCGGCAGACCCGGTTCACCGATGCGCTCGGACACACCACCACCTATCGGCTCGACGAGGCCCACAACGTGATCGCGGAGACCGATCCGCTGGGCCATACGAGCACCTACGAGTGGGATGGCTATCGCAGACTCCTGTCCCGGACCGACCCGCTCGGACGCACCACCCGTTATACCTATGACGCCGAGGGGAATCCACTCGACATCACCAGGCCGGACGGAACGAAGGTGCTCGCCGAATACGGCGTGCACGGGTTGCCGGTCAGTGTGGTGCAGGCCGACGGTCACGTCTGGCGGCAGGAGTACGACACGCGAGGAAACCTGGTCGCGGAAACGGATCCATCCGGTGCCAGGGTTTCCTACGGCTACGACGATGGTGGCGGTCTCCGCAGCATCACCGACGCCGCTGGGCGATCGGTGCTGACGACGACGAATGCCGCCGGGATGGTCATCGCCACGACAGACGCCGACGGCGCGACGACCCGCTATCGGCGGGACGCGTTCGGCAGACTCGTCGAACTGAACGACCCGCAGGGTGCTCGCACCGAATTCACCTGGACCGTCGAAGGGCGACTTCGCCGACGGACGTTTCCCGACGGTGGCATCGAGCGACGCGCCTACGACGGCGAAGGCAACCTGGTCGAGCATGTGGACACAGCGGGGCAGATGACGCGGTTCGAGTACACGGGATTCGACCTCCCCGCTGTGCGCGTCGATCCGGACGGCGCTCGCCTGCAGTTCGGCTACAGCGGCGATCTACGCCTGACGTCGGTGACCAACCAGCTTGGGGAGTCGTGGCGCTACGAGTACGACGCCGCGGGCCGATTGACTCGAGAGACCGACTTCGCCGGCCGTGTGCAGAGCTATCGGCACGATGCCGCAGGGCAGCTCGCCGAGCGCGTCAACGGTGTGGGGCAGTCGACGAAATTCGTCCGGAACGCCGTCGGCAGGGTGATCGAGCGGTGGGTCGGCGACGAACTCACGACGTTCGTCCATGATGCCGTCGGCAATGTGCGGTACGTGCGTGGCCGGGATGTCGAGGTGAGCTACGAGCGCGATCCGCTCGGCCGCGTCCTCGCCGAGACATGCAATGGTCGGACGGTTCGTTCCGCTTTCGACGTACTCGGCAGGCGCACGCACCGGTTGACACCTTCGAATGCGGAGAGTGTTTGGGAGTACGACGCTCAGGACCAGCCTGTCCTCCTGCGGACAGCGGGCCGGACCGTCCGGTTCTCCTACGATTCCGCGGGCCGCGAGATCGAGCGCAGTACTGGCGCCGCCGTGCTCGCTCAAACGTGGGACCCGAACAATCGCCTGCGTTCACAGACGTTGACGGCGCGACATGCCGTGGACGAGACCGCTCCGAACCTGGTGCAGCATCGGGCCTATCACTACCGGCAGGACGGAAATCTCGGAGCCGTCGACGATCTCGCGACGGGTGATCGGACGTTCGAACTGGATCGGATGGGCCGGGTCACCGGCGTCCAGGCGGCGAACTGGTCGGAGCAGTACACCTACGACCCGGCCGGAAATCTGACGCAGGGTGGGCGGCAGCCGACCGTGTTCGACGGCGTGGAACGGCCCCATAACGTGAACGACGTGCGTTATAGCCATGACGCGCAGGGAAGGGTGTTGCGGCGTCAGAAGAAGCGGCTCTCCCGTAAACCGGATACGTGGCACTACACCTGGGACGGCGACGATCGGCTGGTCGGTGTCGTCACACCGGATGGCGGCCGGTGGTCGTACTTCTACGACCCTTTCGGGCGCAGGACGGAGAAACGACGCTTCGGCGCGGACGGCCTGACCGTGGTGGAGCGTGTGTTGTTCACCTGGGATGGCTTCGTGCTGGCCGAGCAGACCACCTTTGTCTCCGGTGAAGGTCCGCGATGCACGGTCTGGAACTGGGAGCGCGATCGGTACAGCCCGGTCACCCAGACCGAGCGGGCTCCGGCACGGGACAGACCGCAGGAGTGGGTCGACGAGCAGTTCTACTCGATCGTCACAGATCTCGTCGGCGCGCCCGCGGAACTGGTCGACGAAGAGGGGGCGCTGGCCTGGCAGGCACGGACGACACTGTGGGGTGCGGCGCTCGAGGCGCTAGGCGCCGGGCGCGCGTACTGCCCGTTGCGATTTCCGGGGCAGTACCACGATCCCGAGTCGGCGCTGAACTACAACTTCGCCAGACATTATGACCCGGAAACCGGGCAGTACACCTCAGCGGATCCGCTGGGCCTGGCGCCAGGGCCCAACCCCCGCCGATATGTCGCCAACCCGCTCGCGGAACTGGATCCTTTCGGACTCGCGCCTGATTGTGAGCGGGCGCTGCAAGCGGCGAGAGAACGAGCCGACCTCGAACAGAACAGGCCCGGTGCCAACAAGAAGACCCGGCCGACCAGCGCGGCGGGACTCGTGGTGGACGGGCACAACCAGCCGTTCACCGGAGCCAGCGCCAAGGGCGCGGATCCGGTGAAGCACCACAAGGACGTCCAGGAGGCACTCGATCGAGTGCCTCCTGAGCAACGGACGGCGGGCAACCAGCACGGCCGCTGCGGGGAGCCAGCGGCCTTGACCGAAGCACTCAACGCCAACGTGGATCCGCGGGGTGGGACGATGTCGGCTGTCAACGTGCGGTCGGCGGGGAACGAAGTGCACGGAACGATCAAGGAGCCCTGCTCGTCGTGCCGACACCTTCTGGACCAATTCAACATCACGGCGGTGACCTAGGTGAACTACGACAACAATGACGACTGGTCCGATGAGACCGACCGTGTCCTGCGCGCGGCGGGCTGGTATCCGGGTCGAAACGTGTCCACCGAGGACTGGGAGAACGTCCTTCGCACGCACGGTTCGTTCACCATGCATGACGCGGCGCGCTTGTTTCTCGCCGAATTCGGCGGACTCGAAGTCGAGAGCCGTGGTGCGGGCAGGAGCATGGCACGTATGGCGTTCCGGCTCGATCCGGCCGCGGCCAAGGGAGAAGACGAGATATTCGACGAGCTCGGTGACATGGCCGGGACGCTGCTTTATCCGATAGGTGAGGCGGATCGGCGCAATCTCTATCTCGGCATCGCTCCCGACGGCGAGGTCTATTCGGGTATGGACAGCGTGGAGCTGCTGGGCGTGAATCCGCGCCGTGCGCTGCGGAACCTCGTCGAGGGTGTCCGCGAACACGAGTCGAGCTGAGGTGCTTGCGGGTGTATTGAGGGACTTCCCGGCGCTGCCCGGTCCTGGCCACGCCGTCAGCTGAGGTTGATGGCCTTCGCGAGCTCGGCGGGTACCTCGTACGGTGATTCCGCTGGGAGCAGGGCGGCGGCTTCGGGCAGTCGGTTCGCTCGGACGTAGGCGCCGATCGTGGTCATCGTTTCGGTGATGTCCGTGAGGTTGGTTATCCATTTGTCGACATAGAGTTCGCAGGCTTGGCGGCTGAGGCCGATCTGGATCGATCGGTGGCCGAGCGGGCGGTGGTGCAGGTCGCGCTCGGGATCCCATTGGATGCGCACCGGCTGGGACTTGTCGACGTCGCCGTGGCTCAGTGACGCGTTGCCCAGGGCCCACTCGAAGCCTTCGCGCGTGATGTCGATGGCCAGCACGCGTTCCTGGCCGGGTTTGGCCGCCCAGCCGCAGCGGTAGGCCATCCACCGGAACGACGGCTTGATCCACGTCATGCGCTCGCGCTTGAACGGCGCGACGAAGGTGCCCGCCGTCAGGGCCGGTCCGGCGATCTCCGGCGCGTAGGCCTGGTAGACGCGGATGGTCGTCTCGGTGTGGTGTGCTCTGATCTGGCGTTGGGGGACAGGGACTTTCTCGTTCATCCCGGTCATGGTTCCCGTTGGCCCCCGTTCCGTCAACGAACGCGTCTGAGAACTGTCGCAGCAGCCGCCGCTCGAAGCCTCGGGCACCTGTCCTTCGAAGCCGCTTACCCTCCACAAAGGACGAAAAGTCGGCCCATTCGCCCGTTTCATACCGCCACGACCGTTTCATGCGTGCCCCTGAAGGCCACCATGACAGCGTTAAACGCCGTGAAGGCTCCCATCAGGGCACACGGCAAGCCTGGGGTGGCGACTGAAGGGGACGCGGCCCTAGGCACCAAACTGGACGACATGACATCAGTTTCCGGACGCCTTCTCAGCATTTTGCCCCGGCGAATCACTGCCGGGGTGGTCAGCCCAGGGACCACAGCAGGGCGTAGTGGCCGTTCGCGGCCAGTAGCTCGGTGTGGGTGCCCTGCTCGATGATGCGGCCGTGGTCGAGGACCATGATGCGGTCGGCTTTGGCGGCTGTCGCGAGGCGGTGGGCGACGACGAACGTCGTGCGCTTGCGGGACAGGCGCTCGGTCGCGCGCAGGACCGCCGCCTCGGTCGACGGGTCCAGTGCCGCTGTCGCCTCGTCGAGCAGGAGGACGTCCGGGTCCACCAGTTCGGCGCGGGCCAGCGCGACCAGTTGGCGTTGTCCTGCCGAGAGCGAACGTCCGCGTTCGCCCACCGGCTGCAGGAAACCCGCTGGCAGGGCCGAAACGCCGTCCAGCGCGCCCACCGCGCGGACCGCTGCCTCGACTTCGGCGTCCGTGGCCGAGGGACGGCCGTAGCGCACGTTGTCCGCGACCGTTCCGGAGAACAGGTGTGCCTCCTGGGGAACGACGCCCATCCGCGCGCGGAGTTTGGGCAGGTCGTACTCGCGGACGTCCACGCCGTCGATCCGGACGTGCCCGCCGGTCGCGTCGTAGAACCGGGCGACGAGCTTCACCGCCGTCGATTTCCCGGCTCCGGTCGCGCCGACGAGTGCGACCGTCTCTCCGGCCGCCACCTCCATCGACAGTTGCTCCAGTGCTAGTGCTTCCGTTCCGGTGTAAGCGAAATCGACCGCCTTGAAGCTGACTTCGCCGCGCAGCCGCGCGGGCACCGGGACGGGGTTCTCCGCAGGGGGTACCGAGGTCGGCGTGCGGAGCAGGTCGCCGATGCGGCTCAGGCCGACGCGCGCCTGCTGGTAGCCGTCGAAGACCGAGGACAGCTGCTGGATCGGGGAGAAGAACTGGTCGAGGTAGAGCAGGAAGGCCAGCAACACCCCGGCCGACAGGGTGCCCGCGGCGACGCGGTTCGCCCCCGCCAGCAGCACCACGGCCTCGGCGATGCCCGAAAGCATGGCCACGAAAGGGAAGTAGGTGGCGATGTACGCCTGCGCGCGCAGCCGTGAGCGCCGGTAGTCGTCGCTGCGGGACGCGAACGCCTCCGCCGAACGCTCCTCGCGGGTGTACGCCTGCGCGACCCGCAGGCCGCTCATGTTCTCCTGCATGTCCGCGTTGACCAGGCTCACCCGTTCACGGGCCTCGTTGTACGCGCGCGACGCCAGCCGCCGGAAGAACACCGTCGCCACGAGCAGGATCGGCAGCACCGCGAGCGCGTACATCGCCAGCGAGGCGTCGGTGACCAGCAGCGCGATCGTGATCCCGGCGACCGTCAGTGCGCTCACCACCGCGGTCGCGAGCCCGGTCTGGAGGAACGTCGACAGCGCGTCGACGTCGGTGGTCATCCTGGTCATGATCTTGCCGGAGAGCTCGCGCTCGTAGTAGTCGAGCCCAAGCCGCTGCAGGTGCGCGTAACTGCGGACGCGCAGCGAGTACAACACCGTTTCGCCGACACGCGCCGTCAGCTTCGTCTGTGCGCGGATCACCAGCCAGTCCGTCAGGATCACCACCGCGCCGATCCCGGCCGTCAGCCACACCACCCACTCGACGCCGGTGCGCACACCGTGGTCGACGCCCTGCTGGTACAGCGCGGGCAGGGCGATCGAGGCCAGCGCGTCCGCGGCGACCAGCCCGATCACCACCGCGAGCGGCCAGCGCACTGGGCGGAGCAGGCGTGAGAGGCGGAATCCAGGGTCGGGCGTAGTTATGTCCACTTCGGACAGTCCGGGGTCGTCGGTGGCCGGTGGCAGTTTGCGGACGCCGTCGAGCAGCTCCGCGGTGGGCGGCAGGTCGAGACCCGAGCCGCTGCCGCGACCGCCGATGTTCGCGTCCGGCGCGCCCCCGGCCC
Source organism: Amycolatopsis sp. H20-H5 (assembly GCF_035828755.1). Classification (NCBI taxonomy): domain Bacteria; kingdom Bacillati; phylum Actinomycetota; class Actinomycetes; order Pseudonocardiales; family Pseudonocardiaceae; genus Amycolatopsis; species Amycolatopsis sp. H20-H5. Next base: position 21,381 of record NZ_JAYMZS010000037.1, read on the forward strand.
GCTGGAGTGCCGTCGCGGCCAGCTCGTCTACGTCGTCACGGGTCCTGTTCTCCGGCCAGAGCGCGGGGGTGATCCCGGCGGTGCCACGATCCAGCCCCTCGCAGCGGTGGATCTCCTCGACGCCGTCACCGGGGCCGGACACGAGGTCGCGGAACAGCCGGCAGCGTTCCTGCAGCTCCGCCTCGGTGCCGACGTCGACCACGCGCCCGGCGTCGAGCACCGCGATCCGGTCGGCGAGCGCGAGCGTGGATCGCCGGTGCGCGACCAGCAGGGTCGTGCGGCCTTCGGTGACCGAGCGCAACGTCTCGTGGATCGCGGCTTCGGTCACCGTGTCGATCGCCGAGGTCGCGTCGTCGAGGAGTAGCACCCGCGGGTCCGTCATCAGGGCGCGCGCGAGGCCGAGCCGCTGACGTTGCCCGCCGGACAGCGTGAGCCCGCGCTCGCCGACGAGAGTCTCGTAGCCCTGGGGCAGCTCACGGATGAACTCGTCGGCCTCGGCCGCCCGTGCCGCCGCGAAGACCTCTTCGTCGCTCGCGTCCGGTTTGCCGTAGGCGATGTTGTCCCGGATGGAGGAGGAGAAGAGGAACGCCTCCTCGAACACGACGCCTATCGCGGTGCGCAGCTCGTGCAGGCGCAGGTTTCGCACGTCGACCCCGCCGAGCGAGACCGAGCCGGTGTGCACGTCGTAGAACCGGGGCAGCAGCAGGGAGATCGTCGACTTGCCGGAGCCCGCGGTGCCCACGAGCGCCAGTGTCTCGCCGGGGCGGGCCTCCAGGGTCAGGCCGTCGAGCACGGGCTCCGATAGCGTGTAGCCGAAGCGGACGTCGTCGAGCCGGATGCCCAGCGTGCCTTCGGGGAGCGGCCGCGCGTCCGGGCTGTCGCGGACTTCGGGCTGCGCGTCGATCAGCTCGTAGACGCGCTCGGCGCCCGCGCGGGTGAGCTGGGCCTGCACGACCAGCCCGGAGAGCATCCGTGACGGGCCGATGAGGAGCGAGACGTACGTGGCGAACGCGAGGAAGGTGCCGAGGCTGATCTCGCCCCGCATCGCGAGGATGCCGCCTGCGGCGAGCACGGCCACCTGACCGGCCGCGGGCAGGGCCGACGTCGTCGCGGTCGGCAGCGCGGACAGCTTGGCGGCGCGCAGGCGCTCGGCGAAGAGCTTCTTCGCCGTCTTCTCCAGCTTCGCGACTTCGCGCGCCTCCTGCCCGAAGCCCTTGACCACGCGTACGCCGGTGACAGTCTCCTCGACCTGCTGGGCGACGTCGGCCGCGCGCTGCTGGGCGGACCAGGTGGCGGGGAACAGGCGCTTGCGGCTCAGCGCGATGACGATCGCCACCGCGGGCGCGATGACCAGGGCGATCAGGGTCAGTGGCGGGGACATCCAGAGCATCGCGCCGAGCGCGAGCAGGGCGAAGATGACCGAACCGGCCGACAGCGGCACCTGCATCAGGATGGACGTGACGAGCTGCAGGTCGGAGATCGCGCGGGAGACGACCTGCCCGGTGCGCAACGAGTCCTGCTTGCCGCCGTCGAGCCGGGACACCGCGTTGAACACGCGCTGGCGCAGATCGTGCTGGACGTCGAGGGCGAGGCGCCCGCCGACGTAGCGGCGGACGAACGCGGTGCCGAAGCTGAGGATCTGCAGGCCGATCAGCCCGCCGACCAGCGTCTTCAGCTGGCCCGTCTGCCCGGCGACGGCGTCATCGACCGCGGCCTTGACCAGCAGCGGGCCGACCGCCTGCAGGCCGACGCCGACGATCGCGGAGACGAGCGACAGGGTCACCAGCACCCGGTGGCGCCAGCAGGCCGCGGAGAGACGGCGGATCCAGCCCTGGGCCGGAGCCGGGGCTGTCTCACGTGCCGGTGCTTCTTGACGGATACGGGGTGGTGCTGTGGTCACCCCACCAGCCTAGGTGCGGGTACCGACAGTCCCGTGGCCGAAGGGGACTTTCACCAGCTCCGACGTGGCGAAAGTCCCCTTCGGCGGCTCTACGTGATGTCGCGCTTCTGGTTGACGGCCCATCCGGCGCCGAAGAAGAGCATCGTCCAGGCCAGGAAGATCAGGGCCGAGGCCCACCAGGAGAACGCGCCGGGCGCGCCCGCCGCGAACTGGAGGAACCACGAGGTCTCGCTGTCCAGCCCCGGCACCTTCACCCCGGCCGCGCCGAACGCCTCCGCGCCGATCGCGCCCACGATCCCGTTGACCGTGCCGTTCGGCAGCACCCCGCCGAGCCAGGTGATCTTGCCCCAGCCGTAGGCCAGGAACACGAGCACGTTCTCGATCACCAGCATCCAGATGATCAGCGTGACCACGCTGCCCACCACGCTGCGCCACACCGCGCCGACGCCGATCCCGAACAGGGTGGCCAGCACGGTCGCGAGCACGCCCGCGCCGAACATCCCGAGCCACTGGCCCGCTGTCGGCAGCCGCGCACTCGACACCGTGAGCACCGTGCCGAGGCTGGCCGCGGCCGAGATGATGAGGCCGTAGACCGCGCCCCAGGCGATGTAGGTGATCATCTTGGCGGTCAGCGCGGACACCCGGTTCGGCGCCGTGAGGAACGTCGTGGTGATCGTCTTCTTCGTGTACTCGCCAGCCAGCGCGAACACCCCGAAGATGATCGGGAAGATCGTGCCGATGTTGATCCCGTGGCCCAGTGCGAGCAGGCCCACCGGCAGCACGCCGGTCTGGATGCCGAGCGCGTCGGTCAGCTCACGGGTGTCGCGGCTGCCGAGGAAGTCGCTGAAGTCGTTGGTGACGGCTCCCCAGCCCATCGCGAACAGGAACGCGAAGACGACGGCGGGGATCATCAGCGCCCACCACATCTTCAGTGAGAGCGTCTTGCGGAACTCCGCCTTGATCAGGTTTCCCATTACTGCTGGCCTCCCCAGCCATCGTTGCGACCCTGCTGCTGGCCCGGTTGCTGATAGCCGGGTGGTGCCTGCTGATACTGCGGCGGCTGCTGATATCCCTGCGGCGGGCCGGGCTGGCCGTAGCCGGGCGGCGGGCCCTGCTGCTGGTAGCCAGGGGGCGCCTGCTGGTACTGCGGCTGCTGGTACTGCTGCTGACCGGGCTGCGCGCCACTGAACTGGCCCTGGGTGAGCTGGAAGAACATCCGCTCGAGGTCGGACGTCTCCTCCTGCATGCCGTAGACCGCGAGCCCGGCCTTCGCGGCGAGGTCGCCGATCTGCTGGACCGTCGCGTCGCTGACCGCGACCCGGCCATCCGGCGTCGGCGCGACCTGCGTGAAGCCGCCCTCCTGCAGGGCGCTGACCAGCGCGTTCGCGTCGGCGGGCTGGACGAGCACGCGGGAGTGCTGGCTCTTGCGCAGCTGGTCGAGCGAGCCGTTGTAGCGGGTCTGGCCCTGGCTGATGATGACGACCTGGTCGATCAGCTGCTCGACCTCGTTGAGCAGGTGGCTCGACACCAGCACCGTGCGTCCCTCACGGGCGTACGCGCGCAGGAAGTTGCGCAGCCAGAGGATGCCTTCGGGGTCGAGGCCGTTGGTGGGCTCGTCGAGCACGAGGACCTGCGGGTCGCCCAGCAGCGCTGTCGCGAGCGCGAGGCGCTGGCGCATGCCGAGGGAGAATTCGCCCGCCTTGCGGCCCGCGGCCGAGGAAAGGCCCACCAGCGCGAGCACCTCTTCGACGCGCTGATCCGGCATCCCGATCGCGGCGGCGTACACCCGGAGGTGGTTGCGCGCGGTGCGACTGGGGTGGAAGCCCTCGTTTTCCAGCACCGAACCGACCACGCGGGCCGGCGTGCCGAGCTGGTCGTGCGCGCGGCCGTTGATGGTCGCCGTCCCGGTACTCGGCGTGACCAGGCCGAGCAACATCCGCAGCGTGGTCGTCTTGCCGGCGCCGTTGGGCCCCAGGAATCCCGTCACCGAACCGGGCTCGACCGTGAAGCTCAGATTCTGCACCGCGTGGACCGCGCCGAACTGTTTGCCCAGGTTCTGCACCGCGATGCGGCCACTGCCGTCGTGCATACCGTCCCCTTTGTTCCCCATGTGGGTAGATCCGGCGTCATCCTGCCGTACCCGGGCCGGGGGCGCGTGCGGAAGGGGGAAAACCACGGACAGCGACATTCATCACGTGTCAGGCGGTGACGTCCTTCTGGCCCTGGGTTGCCGAACGGTGCCCGATATGTACGTTAAATACCGGTTTTTCGGTGAGCTGGACCACGCCCGCGGTGCGCCGTGAGCGCTGGTGAACCAGGGATTTCCTGGTCTTGCCCACCCCGGGGCGCGAACTCGGCACTTATTACCTAAGCTGGACCACGGCGGCCCGCTCCCAGTGACCCCCAGGCTGGTTGAGCGGGTCGCCCCTTTATCTCTCCCGCTGTCGTGTTCGCGGAAATCGCCTATCCCTTGAGGCTCGTCCTTGAGCCTTGGGGTCGAGCCCCTGTGCGGCCTGCCTTCACGAGACAAAACAGGAGCGGGGGACCTTTGCTACCGCCCCCGAGCGATAGCAAAGGTCCCCCGCTCCTGTTCTCGGGGTGATTCGGGTCAGCCGAGCACCGTCTCCAGCGAGGTGTGCGGGAGGCCGTGGGCGACGGCGACCGGCTCGTTGGTGAGCAGGCCGTCGTGGGTGTTGAGGCCCTTGGCCAGGCTGTCGTCGGCGCGCAGCGCGTCCTGCCAGCCCTTGTCCGCCAGCTGCACCGCGTAGGGCAGCGTGACGTTGGTCAGGCCGTAGGTCGAGGTGCGGGGCACCGCGCCCGGCATGTTCGCGACGCAGTAGAAGACCGACTCGTGCACGCGGTAGGTCGGCTCGTCGTGCGTGGTCGGGCGCGAGTCGGCGAAGCAGCCGCCCTGGTCGATCGCGATGTCGACCAGGACGCTGCCCGGCTTCATGCGGCTGACGAGGTCGTTCGAGACCAGCTTCGGGGCCTTCGCGCCCGGCACCAGCACCGCGCCGATGACCATGTCGGCCTCCAGCACGGCCTGCTCGACCGACAGCGCGTTCGAGGTCACCGTGCGGATGCGGCCGCCGAAGTCGTTGTCGATCTGGCGCAGGCGGTCGACGTTGGTGTCCAGGATCTCGACGTCAGAGCCGAGGCCGAGCGCGACGCGCGCGGCGTTGATGCCGGCCACGCCGCCGCCGATCACTACGACCCGCGCCGGGTGCACGCCGGGGATGCCGCCCGGCAGCACGCCGCGGCCACCGCTCGGCTTCATCAGCGAGTACGCGCCGACCTGGGGCGCGAGCCTGCCGGCGACCTCGGACATCGGGGCCAGCAGCGGCAGCGCGCGGTTCGGCGTCTGGACGGTCTCGTACGCGATCGCGGTGGTGCCGGACGCCAGCAGCGCGTCGGTCAGCGGTCGGTCGGCGGCGATGTGCAGGTAGGTGAACAGCACCTGGCCCTTGCGCAGCCGCGGGTACTCCTCGGCGATGGGCTCCTTGACCTTGAGCACCAGCTCGCCCTGGCCCCAGGTCTCGTCGGCGGTCGCGAGGATCTTCGCGCCGGCCGCGACGTACTCCTCGTCGGTGATCGACGAGCCGAGCCCGGCACCGGTCTCCACGAAAACGTCGTGACCCCGCCGGGTCAGCTCGTGCGCGCCTGCCGGGGTCAGCGCGACCCGGTATTCGTGCTTCTTGATCTCGCGGGGGACGGCGATGCGCACGACTGCCTCCAGAGGCGGGTTGCGGCGTACAGGGTGTTGTAAAAAGGTGCTGCCGACCACGGTGAAGCACCCGGACGGCGGTGTCATCATGCCGTTGGAACAGTCTTCGCGCCATTTCATGGTTCTCCGGGCACAACGTTCTTGACCTCGAGTGAGCTGGAGAGTGCAAAGTCGGCCCTCTGGATGACGAGGGAAAGGGGTGCCCATGCGCGCGGTGTGGTTGACGGTGTGGTTTACGGAGTTCTCGGCGCTCGGCAAGACCTTGTTGGTGGCGTGATGGACGCGGGATTCGACATCGACGAGTTCCTCGCCCAGCCGCTCACCGCGCGGGTGGCGACGCAGGGGCCGACCGTCCGGCCGACGTGGTTCCTCTGGGAGGACAACGCGTTCTGGATCTTGACCGGCCCTTGGGCGCGGCTGCTGGAGCGCGTCCGTCAGGATCCGATAATCGCGATCACCGTCGATATCTGTGACGTGAATACCGGGTTGGTCCGGCAGGTGCTCGCGCGGGGGACGGCCGAGGTGCGGCCGTTCGACGTATCGCGTGGGCGCCGGAAGCTCAGCCGCTACCTGGGCGACGACGAGGACAACTGGGATGGCCGGTTCTGGCGTTATCTCCACCAAAGCCCCGCTGAGCTGGGGACGGTGTGGCTGCGGATGGTGCCGAACCGGATGCTGGCGAAAGATCTCAGTTATCAGGCCGAGCCTGTGTGTTGACTGTGTGTCAAATAACGGTTTGTGCAACTTGCAGATTAATCCGATAAAGTTCTTGATCTTACTGGGCGGTACGGTGCCATCCTTTGTCCCATGACAAACGACTGGCGGCGGGAACGGCGTGTCCGGACCATCGACACCGACGGCAATCCGGCCGATGTGATCGTCGGCCTGGTCGAAAGTCCCGGACGTGGTTTTGAAGCCGCGTTGCGGGTGAACGGCGGTCCCGGCGTGCTGCTTCCGCTCTATCCCGGAGCGGACCTGCTCGCTGCCGTCAGACAGACCATTGAGGACGGTTACCGAGCCGGAAAGGGTTAGTGGATCAGGTCCAGCGCAGCGCGACGAGCTGCGTGATCAACGCCAGCCGTACGTCCGGGTCTTCGAGATCGAGCGGGACGAGATCGAGCAGGCGCCGCATCCGGTAGCGGAGGGTATTGGGATGGATTCTCAATTCCTTCGCCGCCGCGCGCGGGTCCCCCGGATGGCGCAGCCATTCATAGAGCGTGTCCACATAACCGCTCGCGTTCGCGTCGTCGTGTGCGCGCAGCGTGCCGAGCGGACCCAGATCGGCGACCTTCGCCGTGGTGGCCGCTTCGGCGGCTCGATGCAGCACCAGTGCGGTCCACACGTCGTCGAAAGCGACGACCCGGCCGTCGACGAGCCCGGCCCTGAGCAGGCTGAGCGCTTCGTCGGCCTGCGCGCGTGAGCGGGCCAGTTCGCCGATCTCACCGGCGAGGCCCGCCGCCGCGCGCGGTGTGCCGCCGCGGCGGGAAGCGGGCAGCGTGACCAGCGCGTCGCGCAGCTCGGGCCAGCCGCCGGGGCCGGGGACGTCGGGGACGACGGCGTAGAGCAGGCCGCCGAGCTCAGTCGCCACCGGCCGCCTGCCGACGCCCTGCGCGATCCGTTCCAGCAACGCCAGCCGCAGGCCCTCGGCGTCCCGGCCGTCACCGCCGGTGGCCTCGATGACGACGACCCGGTGCGGCTCGTCGGACAGGTCGAGCTCGGCGATCGCCTTGCGCGGACTGGCGTTTCCCTCCAGCACCGCCCGCAGCAGCTCGGCCGACGCCCGGCGCTGTGCGTCGGTGTGGGCCCGCCTTCGCAGCAGGTGCAGCGCGACCACCGGTGCGGCGTCGGCGAACGCGGCCGCGCGTTCTTCCGAGACCGGACCGGCGACCACCGCCCACATCGAGCCGAGCAGTTCCCCGCCCATCCGGATCGGCACGATCAGCCGTGGGAGCGTGCCATCGCGTTGCGCGGGCACGAAAATCGTCTGCCGCCCGCGCGAAAGCTCCCGGAACACACCGCGCGAGCGGAACCGCGCGAGGACGTCGTCCGGGATGCGCCTGCCCATGATCGTCGACACGCGCGCGGAGTCGGTCAGGTCCTGACGTGCGGAGTACGCGAGCACCCGCGAGTTCGTGTCCTCGATGGTCACCGGCGCGTCCACCACCGAAGCGACCGCGTCGGCGAGGCGGAACAGGTCGCCGGAGCCGGGGTCGCCGCCGTTCTCCAGCGAGTCCGACTCGTCGGTGATCGCGTCCAGCACGGTCCTGAGCAGCCAGACGAGCTGTGCCCACGAGGTCGCGGCGTGCACCTCGATCAGCGCCAGCCCGGCGGACTTCGCCGCGCGTTTCACCGCGGACTTCGCCGCCAGCGGCGGTTTGAACAGCACCGCCGCCGCACCCCGCCCGGAGCTGATCCGGATGAGCTCGACCGCGCCCGCGGGTTCCGTCGTCGCGACCCCGAGCACGAGATCCCCGCCGGACAACGTGGTCTGGCCACCCGGCTCGGCGATCACGACGTCGGTCACGGCCGGGCAGTCCTCGGGCAGCAGGAGCGCGTGAAGCAGCGTCGGGCCCACCCGATCGACCACACTGCGCACCGAGACCACGGCTACATTGTGTCCGAGCCGCCGATCCCGCGCTCGACACTGTCCACCAGAGCCCGCAGTGCCGCCAATTCCCGCGCCAGCGCGCTCCGGCCGTTCGCGCTGATGGTGATCCAGGTGCGCGGCCGTTTGCCCTCGTACCCCTTTTCGACGTCGATCAGCCCGGCCTCGTCGAGGATCGTGACGTGCCGCGAAAGAGTGCCCGCGATCATGTCGAGCGTCCGGCGCAGATAGCCGAAGTCGACCTGCCCGGCTTCGGCCGCGATGGTGAGGATGCCGAGCCGGTGCCGCTGATGAACGGTTTCGTCAAGCCCGGCCGCGGGGTGTTGACTCACGTCCTGGTGCTCCGGGTGTGGAACCACGCGGTCGGTGAGCCGCGGTCGGAGCCACAGCAGAGCCGCCGCCGCGGCCGTGGCCGACACCAGGACCGGCAGCGTGACCGCCGGATCGGCGACCGGCGACCGGGAAAGCCGGTAGGCGACGGAGTTTCAGCGGCAGGCAGACCGCGACGGCTACGACCCCGACCAGGCCGAGGGCGAGGTACGCGCGGATCGGCGTCCGCACGCCCCGTTGGTTCCCCCGATAGAGGTACCAGCCCGCGGTGGCGAGGCGCTGGAGCGTCGCGAAGGGAACATTAGGGGCGTCTAGGTCCCTGAAGGTGGCCTTCAGGGGCAGTTCGAGCCGTGCGGGACTTCGCCCGAACGGGGGCTCTCAGCCCGTGAGAACCGGTTGGGTACGGCTGGGCCCGGGGCTAGCGTCGGATACAGCCGTAACACCCTCTCGCTAGGAGTACCCCGATGAGCGCGGACGCACCCGACACCTCCGCCTGGTCCTTCGAGACCAAGCAGATCCACTCGGGCGCGTCGCCCGATCCGGCCACCGGTGCTCGAGCCACGCCGATCTACCAGACGACGTCGTACGTCTTCCGCGACAGCCAGCACGGCGCGGACCTGTTCAGCCTCGCCGAGCCCGGCAACATCTACACGCGGATCATGAACCCCACCCAGGACGTGCTCGAACAGCGGCTCGCCGCGCTGGAAGGCGGTGTCGCCGCGCTCGCGTTCGCCTCCGGCTCGGCCGCCACCACCGCCGCGATCCTCAACCTGGCCAACTCCGGCGACCACTTCGTCTCCAGCCCGTCGCTCTACGGCGGCACCTACAATCTTTTCCACTACACGCTGCCGAAGCTGGGCATCGAGGTTACTTTCGTCGACGACCAGGACGACCTGGAGCAGTGGCGGGCCGCGGTCCGCCCGAACACCAAGCTCTTCTTCGCCGAGACGCTGGCCAACCCCGGCAGCAACGTGCTCGACATCCGCGGCGTCGCCGACGTCGCACACGAGTCCGGCGTGCCGCTGGTCGTCGACAACACCGTGCCGACGCCGTTCCTGCTGCGCCCGATCGAGCATGGCGCGGACGTCGTCGTCCACTCCGCCACCAAGTACCTAGGCGGGCACGGCACCACGGTCGCCGGGGTGCTCGTCGACGGCGGCACGTTCGACTTCGGCAAGGACCCGGCGCGGTTCCCCGGGTTCAACGAGGCCGATCCCAGCTATCACGGCCTCAAGTACTGGGAGGCGCTCGGCCCCGGCGCGTTCGCCGCGAAGGCGCGTGTGCAGATCCTGCGCGACACCGGCGCGGCCATCTCGCCGCTGAACAGTTTCCTCATCCTGCAAGGAATCGAGACGCTTTCGCTGCGTCTCGAGCGGCACGTGTCCAACGCGCAGGGGCTCGCCGAGTGGCTCGAAGCGCGCGACGAGGTCGAGAAGGTCTACTACGCGGGCCTGCCATCGAGCCCGTTTTACCAGGCCGCGCAGAAGTACCTGCCGCGCGGCGCCGGGGCGGTGCTGTCGTTCGACCTGCGTGGCGGCGTCGACGCGGGCCGGGCGTTCGTGGACGGGACCGAGCTGCACAGCCAGCTGGTCAACATCGGCGACGTCCGCAGCCTGATCGTCCACCCGGCTTCCACCACGCACAGCCAGCTCTCGCCGGAGGAGCAGCTTTCCAGCGGTGTCACGCCCGGCCTCGTCCGGCTGGCCGTCGGGCTCGAAGGCATCGACGACCTGAAGGCGGATCTGGAGGCCGGTTTCCGGGCGGCCAAGGCGGCTCTGTGAGTTCTTCCGGCGAAGGTCCCCTGCCCGTCACAGGAGCGTGGCGGGCAGGGGACCCACCCGGCCGGCGGAAGTGGATCACCGGCCCCGGCGCCTTGTCGCTGGAGGCCGGGGGTTCGCTGCCCGGCTACACGCTCGCCTACGAAACCTGGGGCACGCTCAACTCCGACGCGTCCAACGCGGTGCTGGTCGAGCACGCGCTCACCGGGGATTCCCACGCGGTGGGCCCGGCCGGCCCCGGGCACGTCAGCGCCGGTTGGTGGGGCGGGCTGATCGGGCCGGGCAAGGCACTGGACACCGGCGAGTACTTCGTGGTGGTGCCGAATGTCCTCGGCGGGTGCCAGGGGTCCACCGGGCCTTCTTCCCCCGACCCGGACGGACGGCCATGGGGGAGCCGGTTCCCGTCGGTGACCGTGCGGGACCAGGTCGTCGTGGAGGCCGCGCTGGCCGACGCGATCGGGATCTCGCGGTGGGCCGCGGTGCTCGGCGGGTCCATGGGCGGGATGCGGGCGCTGGAATGGGCAGTGGCACAGCCTTCGCGGGTCGCGTCCGTGCTCGTGGTGGCGTCGACGGCGGCCGCTTCCGCTGAGCAGATCGCTTGGGCTTCGCCACAGCTGCACGCCATCCGGTCCGATCCGCGATATCGGGGTGGAGACTTTTATGACGCGCTGCCCGGTGACGGGCCGCATGCCGGGTTGGGGATCGCCCGGCGGATCGCGCACGTGACCTACCGGAGCGAACCTGAGCTGGCGCAACGGTTCGGGCGGACGCCTCAGGGGGACGGGCGGTTCGCGGTGGAGTCCTATTTGGACCATCACGCGGACAAGCTGGTGCGGCGGTTCGACGCCGGGAGCTACGCGGTGCTGACCGAGTCCATGAACACGCACGATGTCGGGCGTGGCAGGGGCGGCGTCGCAGCCGCGCTGGAGCGGGTGACCGCCAGGGCCGTGGTGGCCGGGGTTGATTCGGACCGGCTATATCCGGTGTCACAGGCTCGGGACTTGGCCCGGGGGCTCGGTGTGGAGGCCGCGGTGATCACTTCGCCCTACGGGCACGACTCTTTCTTGATCGAAACTGGGCAGATCGCGGCCCTGGTCAAGGGTCTGCTGAGTTAGGCCTGGAGTGTCATGAAAGGGTCTTTCAGGGCAATTTTTGCCCTGAAAGACCCTTTCATGACACTAAAGCCCACTAAAGCCTCAGTCCTCGTCGGCCACCGCTTCGTTGATCCAATCGGGGACCGGGAGATCGCGGTCGAGGCACTCGGCGGAGAGGCGGATCGTCCAGCGGAGGGCTTGCAGGACCAGGCTGTCGACTTCGTCAGGGGCCGCGTTGGCCAGTGCGATCTCCACTTGCTCCTGGGCCGCCTCGGTGTTGCCGTGGACTTCGGCCAGCAGGGTTCGGACGGCGGTGCGGACCGGGGGATCCGCTTGGTCGATCGAGACCTCTTCGCCGTCCTCGTCGAAAACCTGGACCTTCACCGGGGCGCTGCCGCCGTCGCCGAGGGTGGAGACCATCGTGCTGCACTCGCCGAAGAGCAAGAGCATCAGTTCCTTGGTCTCCGCCGAGCGCTCCTGGGCCTCGGCGGCGGTCGGCGCGACCTCGTCGAGTGCTTCGGCGTCGGCGCCGAGGCTGATCGCGACCAGCGCTCGCTGCGCCTTCTCGACCAGCCGCAGTTCGTCTTCGCTCCTGTCGGACTGCACTCGCCTATCAAACACCAGCATCGCTGGTCTTGGGGATAGTCCGAACCCGGGTGGGTAGAGCTTGCTCAGTTCGCGGCGCGCAACGCACCGAGCGCGAGCTTGCAGAGCAGATCGGCGAGTTCGCCGTCACCGAGATGGCGGTTGTACGGTGTCGAGTTGATCAGGCCGAACACAGCGTGTGCCGCCGAACGCGCCGGTCGTTCGCCGATCCCCGGCACCGCGTCACTGATCGCGCGCACCCAGACCTCGACGTACTGCCGCTGCAGCGCTCGCACCTGACGGCGATCGACGTCGGTCAGGTTGGCGAGGTTGCGCTCCTGCACGGTGATCAACGCGGGGTGCTCGAGCGCGAAGTCGACGTGAAACCGGACGAGCGCTTCGAGGACCTCCGTGACTTCACCCGGCTGGCTCGCCCTGGCCGTGCCGCCCTCGAGCAGGTACCGGCTGATCGAGTTGAGCATCTCGCCGAGAATCGCGTCCTTGCTGCGGAAATGCCGGTAGAGAGCGGGCCCCGAGATGCCGACCGCGGCCCCGATGTCATCGATGCCGACGCCGTGAAAGCCGTGGTGGGCGAACAGCTCGGCGGCCGCGGTGAGGATTTGTTCGCGCCTGTTCGCCTTCTCGCCGTTCACGAGTGGGGTGGGGTTGGCCAGCATCTGGTCATAGTAGGGCCGCCGGTTAGCGAGCGCTAACATGCCGGCCTGCTTCCGGCGTAAGCCAAGCGGGTTGCCTGCTGAAACAAGTCTTCCGTGTGAAGAAGCTACCTGGTAGTTACTTAACCTGTTGAACCGTCACAAAGGAGTGACCCATGGCTGATGCTGCCCGGAAAAACTCGTTCCTTCGGTTGTGCGCGGCCCTGGGGGTCGCTGTGCTGGCGACGCTCGGCGCCGCCGGAACCGCCAACGCCGTCACCGCGACCAGTTACGTCGCACTCGGCGACTCCTATTCGTCCGGGGTGGGTGCCGGCAGTTACGGCAGCTCCGGCTCCTGCAAGCGCAGTGCCAATGCGTACCCGCAGCTGTGGGCCAACGCCCACGCGGGCACCCAGCTGACCTTCGTGGCCTGCTCCGGGGCGCGGACGAACGACGTGCTGAACCAGGCCGCGTCGGTGAACTCGTCCACCACCATGGTCTCCGTCACCGTCGGCGGCAACGACGCCGGATTCACGGACGTGATCACCACCTGCACGCTCAACGGTGACCAGGCCTGTATCGATCGGGTGAACACAGCGAAGAGCTACGTCAACAACACGCTGCCGTCACTGCTCGACAACGTCTACCGGACGATCAAGTCGAAGGCGCCGAGCGCGAAGCTGTACGTCCTCAGCTACCCGCGCTTCTACACGGTGCCGGGCTCGTGCAGCCTCGGTCTGAGCGACACCAAGCGGACCGCGATCAACTCGGGCTCGGACACGCTCGCTTCGGTCCTCTCGCAGCGGGCCTCCGCCGCGGGCGCGACCTTCGTCGACGTGCGGCCCGCGTTCACCGGGCACAACATCTGCTCGGGCGGCACGTCCTACCTCAACAGCCTCACCTTCCCGGTGGACGAGTCCTACCACCCGACGGCCGCCGGACAGTCCGGCGGCTACTACGCACCGTTCCGCTCCGTCACCGGCTGAGTCCGTACCGCTTGTCACGGACTTCTGGGGCTCGGGGTGAGTGAACTGGACAGCCAGGTTAGCGGTCGCTAACATCGCGGACGGAGTTAACGACCGCTAACCTGGATTCGGGAGCCATGGACACGCCGGTGCTGAGCAGTTCCGCCGATCCGCGCGGGGAAGAGTACGCACGCAGCGTCACCTCGCACGCCGAGCTTGTCGAAGACCTGCGCAAGCGCCTCGCCGTCGCCCGCCTCGGCGGGCCGGAGAAGGCCCGCACGCGCCACGTCGACCGAGGCAAGCTGCTGCCCCGCGAGCGGGTGGACACCCTGCTCGACCCGGGCTCGCCCTTCCTGGAGCTGTCGCCGCTCGCGGCGACCGGGCTCTACGACGACGAAGCGCCGTCCGCGAGCATCATCACCGGCATCGGACGCGTGTCCGGCCGCGAGTGCGTGATCGTCGCCAACGACGCCACGGTCAAGGGTGGCACCTACTACCCGCTGACCGTCAAGAAGCACCTGCGTGCCCAGGAAGTCGCGCTGCACAACAACCTGCCGTGCATCTACCTGGTGGACTCCGGCGGCGCGTTCCTGCCCCGGCAGGACGAGGTCTTCCCGGACCGCGAGCACTTCGGGCGCATCTTCTACAACCAGGCGACCATGTCGGCGCGCGGCATCCCGCAGATCGCCGCCGTCCTCGGTTCTTGCACCGCGGGTGGCGCGTACGTCCCGGCGATGAGCGACGAGGCCGTCATCGTGCGGAACCAGGGCACGATCTTCCTCGGCGGCCCGCCGCTGGTGAAGGCCGCGACCGGCGAGGTCGTCACGGCCGAGGAGCTCGGCGGCGGCGACGTGCACTCCCGGCAGTCCGGGGTCACCGACCACCTCGCCGACGACGACGCCCACGCGTTGCGCATCGTTCGCTCGATCGTGTCGACTCTTGGCCCGCGCACCCCCCGTCCGTGGGACGTGCAGCCGACCGAAGAGCCCGCTGTCGACCCGCGTGAGCTGTACGGCGTCGTGCCCGCGGACTCGCGGACCCCTTATGACGTGCGCGAGGTCATCGCGCGGATCGTCGACGGCAGCCGGTTCAACGAGTTCAAGAAGGAGTACGGCGCGACGCTGGTCACCGGCTTCGCGCACATCCACGGCCACCCGGTCGGCATCATCGCGAACAACGGCGTGCTCTTCGCCGAGTCCGCGATGAAGGGCGCGCACTTCATCGAGCTGTGTGACCGCCGCTCGATCCCGCTGCTGTTCCTGCAGAACATCACCGGTTTCATGGTTGGCAAGGCCTACGAAGCGGGCGGCATCGCCAAGCACGGCGCGAAGATGGTCACCGCGGTGGCCTGCGCTCGGGTGCCGAAGCTGACGGTCATCATCGGCGGCTCGTTCGGCGCCGGGAATTACTCGATGTGTGGCCGGGCGTACTCGCCGCGCTTCCTGTGGATGTGGCCGAACGCGCGGATCTCCGTGATGGGCGGCGAGCAGGCGGCGTCGGTGCTGTCGACGGTCCGCCGTGACGCCATCGAAGGTCGCGGCGGCGAATGGGCAGAAGAGGACGAAGAGACGTTCAAGGATCCGATCCGCGAGCAGTACGAGGCGCAGGGCAGCCCTTACTACTCGACGGCGCGGTTGTGGGACGACGGCGTGATCGACCCGGCGGACACCCGCACGGTGCTCGGCCTCGCGTTGTCGGCCGCCGCAAACGCGCCGCTGCCCGAGGTCAACTACGGCGTCTTCAGGATGTGAGCATGTTCGACACTGTTCTGGTCGCGAACCGCGGCGAGATCGCCGTCCGCGTCATCCGCACGCTGCGCGACCTGGGAATCCGGTCCGTCGCGGTGTACAGCGACGCCGACGCCGACGCGCGGCATGTCCGCGAGGCGCACACCGCCGTCCGCATCGGCCCGGCCGAAGCGGCGAAAAGCTATTTGTCGATTCCGGCGATCGTCCAGGCCGCCGTGGACACGGGCGCGCAGGCCGTGCACCCGGGTTACGGCTTCCTGGCTGAAAACGCCGAGTTCGCGCGGGCCTGTGAGACCGCCGGGCTGGTGTTCATCGGGCCGCCGGTCAGCGCGATCGAGGCGATGGGCGACAAGATCCGGGCCAAGGCCACTGTTTCCAAGGCCGGGGTACCGGTGGTCCCTGGATCATCCGATGTGGACATTCCGGAGGGCGGCTTCCCCGACGCCGCGGCCAAAGTGGGCTACCCGCTGCTGATCAAGCCGTCCGCCGGTGGTGGCGGCAAGGGGATGCACCTGGTCGAGGATCCGGCCGAGCTGCTCGACTCCGTCGAAACCGCGCGGCGTGAGGCCAAGAGCTCGTTCGGCGACGACACGTTGCTGATCGAACGGTTCGTCACCACCCCGCGCCACATCGAGATCCAGGTGCTCGCGGACACCCACGGCAACGTCATCCACCTCGGCGAGCGCGAGTGCAGCCTGCAGCGGCGGCACCAGAAGATCGTCGAGGAGGCGCCTTCGGTGCTGCTCGACGAGGCGACGCGCGCCAAGATGGGCGCGTCGGCCGTCGAGGCGGCGCGTTCGGTGGGCTACGTCGGCGCCGGGACGGTGGAGTTCATCCTGTCCGCGCACAGCCCGGACGAGTACTTCTTCATGGAGATGAACACCCGCCTGCAGGTCGAGCACCCGGTGACCGAGCTGGTCACCGGGCTGGACCTGGTCGAGTGGCAGGTGAAGATCGCCGCCGGCGCGCACCTGACCGTGCGCCAGGACGACGTCGAGCTGACCGGGCACGCGGTGGAAGTCCGTGTCTACGCCGAGGATCCGGCCCGCGGGTTCATCCCGACGGGTGGGACGGTTCTGGCGGTGCACGAGCCTTCCGGCGACGGGGTGCGCGTCGACTCGTGGATGAGCAAGGGCGCGGTCATCGGCTCGAACTACGACCCGATGCTCGCCAAGATCATCGCCTGGGGCCCGGATCGCGCCGCCGCGCTGCACCGGCTCGACCTGGCGCTCGCGGACACCGCGTTGCTGGGCGTCGGCACCAACATCGCCTTCCTGCGGGCATTGCTGGCCGACGACGACGTCCGCGCGGGGAAACTCGACACCGAGCTCGTCGACCGGCGACTGTCCACTTTGGTCTCGGACGAGGTGCCCGAGGAGTTCTTCGTCGCCGCCGCACTGGACCGGTTGCTGGACCTGCAGCCGACGGCGTCCATTGTGGACCCCTGGGACGTTCCGGCGGGCTGGCGACTCGGCGCTTCCGGCGGGATCGACTTCCACCTGAAGTCGGGGGCGGTGGAGTCCTCGGTCCGTGTCGTGGGAACTCCCTCCGACGCAACGGTTTCCGTCGACGGTGGCGATCCGGTGCCGATGTCCGCGCGGCGTGACGGTGATGTGCTGGAGGTCCGCCACTCCGGGGGATTCCGCCGCTACCGGCACGCGGCCGGATCCGCGCGCACGGTGTGGCTTTCACGCGACGGCCACGGCGTCGCGATCGGCGAGCGTGAGAATTCGCGGTCCTCGGCGGCCGCGGCGGCCGGTGGCGGGCCGGTGACCAGCCCGATGCCGGGCACTGTGCTGGTGGTCAAGGTCGCCGCCGGAGACACGGTGAGTGCGGGGACCCCGCTGCTCATCGTGGAGGCCATGAAGATGGAGCACACGATCACCGCGCCGATCGACGGCGTGGTCAGTGAGCTTCCCGTCCGGGCGGGCCAACAGGTCGCGCTGGACGAAACCCTTGTCGTCGTGCTACCCCACGAGGAGAACCAGTCATGATCGACTTCCGCCTGGACGAAGAGTACGAGGCCCTGCGCAAGACGGTCGAGGACTTCGCGCACAGCGAGGTCGCTCCCGTCATCGGTGACCTTTATCAGCGTGAAGAGTTCCCGTACGCGATCGTCGCGAAGATGGGCGAGATGGGCCTGTTCGGGCTGCCCTTCTCCGAGGAGTTCGGCGGCATGGGCGGCGACTACTTCGCGCTCTGCCTCGCACTGGAGGAGCTCGCGCGGGTCGACTCGTCGGTCGCTATCACGCTCGAAGCGGGTGTTTCCCTTGGTGCGATGCCGATCTACCGCTTCGGTACCCAGGAGCAGAAGGAAACCTGGCTGCCCTCGCTGTGTGCCGGTGAGGCACTCGGCGGCTTCGGCCTGACCGAGCCGGGCGGCGGCTCGGACGCGGGCGCCACCCGCACGCGGGCGCGGCTCGACGGCGACGAGTGGGTCATCAACGGCAGCAAGTCGTTCATCACCAACTCCGGCACCGACATCACCAAGCTGGTCACCGTCACCGCGGTCACCGACGTGCGGGAGAACGGCCGCAAGGAGATCTCCGCGATCATCGTGCCGTCCGGTACGCCCGGTTTCGCCGTGTCGCCCAAGTACTCCAAGGTCGGCTGGAACTGCTCCGACACCCACGAGCTCTCCTTCGACGACGTCCGCGTGCCCGCCGAGAACCTCGTCGGCGTGCGCGGCCGCGGCTACGCCCAGTTCCTGTCCATTTTGGACGAGGGTCGCGTGGCGATCGCGGCACTGAGTGTGGGGCTTGCCCAGGGCTGCATCGACGAGTGCCTCAAGTACGTCAAGGAGCGTGAGGCGTTCGGCCACAAGATCGGCGAGTACCAGGCGATCCAGTTCAAGATCGCCGACATGGAGGTCCGCGCGCACACGGCTCGCCTCGCCTACTACGCGGCGGCGTCGAAGATGCTGCGCGGCGAGCCGTTCAAGCATGAGGCGTCGATCGCGAAGCTGGTCGCCTCCAACGCGGCCATGGACAACGCCCGTGAGGGCACGCAGATCTTCGGCGGCTACGGCTTCATGAACGAGTTCCCGGTGAGCCGTTTCTACCGCGACGCCAAGATCCTGGAGATCGGCGAGGGCACCAGCGAGGTCCAGCGCATGCTGATCTCACGCCACCTCGGCGTCGCCTGAAGTCTTGTTCAACGGTCCCTGAAGGCCACCATGACGGCGTTAGACGCCGTCATGGTGGCCTTCAGGGACAGTCAGCCTCAAGGAGTTGGACGACGCTGCGGCGCAGGTGATCAGGGATGCCGGGGCCAAGCCGTCGTTCCTCGGCTATCACCCCCGCTGGGCGCCGATGCCGTACCCGGGAGTGCTCTGCACGAGCGTCAACGATGCCGTCGTGCACGGCATCCCGAGTGCGTACGAGCTGCGTGACGGGGACCTCGTCAGCATCGACTGCGGGGCGTACATCGACGGCTGGCATGGGGACGCCGCGATCAGCTTCGTCGTCGGCAACGCCGATCCCGTGCTCATCGCGACGACCGAGCGCGGGCTGGCCGCCGGGATCGCCGCCGCGCTCGCGGGTGGCAAGCTCGGGGACATCTCGCACGCGGTCGGGTCGGTCGGCCGCAAGGCTGGATACGGCCTGCTGGAGGACCACGGTGGGCACGGGATCGGGCGGGCGATGCACGAGGATCCGCACGTGCCGAACGAGGGCAAGGCCGGTAAGGGCATGCGGCTGAAGCCTGGGCTGGTGCTCGCGATCGAGCCGATGTTCCTGGCGGGCGGGCGTGATGACTACTTCCACGCTGACGACGGCTGGACGCTGCACACCGCCGACGGCACCCGGGCCGCGCACGTCGAGCACACCGTGGCGATCACCGAAGACGGTCCGCGCGTGCTCACACTGTTGTAGAACGGGCTCATGACTGATTTCGACATCCGCCACGGCGGATCGGGGGACTACGAGGCGTTGCTGGGCATGTTCGACGACGCCGTGGCGTGGCTCGTCGAGCGTGGCAGCGCTGGCCAATGGGGTACCGAGCCGTTCTCGGCGGTGCCCAGGCAGGTCGCGCGCGTCCGCGGCATGGTGGATGGCGAGGATCTTTACATCGCCGAGGTCGACGGTGTCCCGGCTGGTGCGCTGGTCCTGGGTGCTCGGTCCGAAGACATCCCCGCGGTCGCCGAGCCGGAGGTCTATGTCCGGTTGCTGATCACCTCGCGCAAGTTCGGCGGGCACCGGGTCGGTGCGCGGCTGATCGAGTTCACGCTGGCCGAGGCCGGGCGGCAGGGGGTGGATCTCGTCCGCGTCGACTGCTGGGCGGGTGGTGACGGCTCGCTCGTGCGGTACTACCAGGGGCAGGGCTTCGCTCCGACTGTCCGGTTTGACGTCAAGGGCTGGACCGGGCAGGTCCTCGAGCAACGCGTGGGGTAGCGGGCGGCGGTGATCCGGGGCACCATAGTTGACGTAGTGCCAATAGGCTCGTCGACGAGGATGGAGCGTGTCATGGCCGGTCAGCCGCGTTCGCTTGCGGGCAGGGTCGTAGTCATCACCGGTGGGGCGCGGGGGATCGGCGCCGCCACCGCCGTCGCGCTCGCCCGGCTGGGCGCGAGGGTCGTGGTGGGGGACCTCGACCAGGTCCAGGCGGAGAAAACCGCCGCTGAGCTGGGCGGGAACGCGCTGGCGCTGCCGCTGGACGTCACCGATCCGAAGGGGTTCACCGCCTTCCTTGACGAGGTGGAGGAGCGAGTCGGGCCGATCGACGTGCTGATCAACAACGCCGGGATCATGCCGTTGTCGCCGCTGGACGAGGAGGACGACGCGGCCACGCGGCGCTTGCTGGCGATCAACCTGCACGCCGTCATCCACGGCACGCGGGAGGCGATGGTGCGGATGCGGCCGCGCGGCACGGGGCACATCGTCAACATCGCCTCGATGGCGGGCAAGGCGGGCTTTCCCGGCGCGGCGACCTACTGCGCGACCAAGCATGCCGTCGTCGGGCTGTCGGAATCGGTGCACTTGGAGCTTCGCGGGACCGGCGTGCTGGTGTCCTGCGTGATGCCCGCGGTGGTGCGCACGGAGTTGGCCAGCGGGCTCGGCGAGGCGAGGTTCATCAAATCGGTCCAGCCGGAGGACGTGGCGCAGGCCATCGTGGCGGCCTTGCGCCGTCCCAAATTCGACGTCTTCGTACCCTCTTCGCTCGACGCCATGGGCAGGATCACACGGCTGCTGCCCCGCAAGGCGGGGGAATGGCTCGTCCGCTCGCTCGGCGGGGACCGGCTTTTGGCTTCTGCAGTGCATTCCACGGCTCGCGCGGACTATGAGGCGCGGGCCGCGCACAGCGCTCCCGCGGCGGAGGAAAGGGACGTTTCTTGACTCGGACGGCCTAACCACCGTCCGAAGTGGACCGCTTGCCGGGTGCTTGCGGCAGTGTCGGTGTTGAGTCGAAGGCCCGAGCCCGGCAAGATTGCCTCCACCGGTTCAGCTTCAGCAGGAGGCAAGACATGGCTTCACCCCCCGCACGGCTGGCCGCCGCGGCGTCGAACGTCGTCGGCAAGGTCTTCCACGGTGGTGTCGCCGACCTGCGCCCGATGCCCCGGGTGCTGATCGACCAGGGCCCGAACCGCTCCGTCTACCGGATGACGACCGGTGCGGCGCCCGCGTCCGGCCCGCCGGTCCTGCTGGTGCCGCCGCTGGCCGCCCCGGTGATCTGCTTCGACCTGCGGCGCGGCTGCAGCCTGGTCGAGCACCTGGTCGAAACCGGCCGGAACACCTACCTGGTCGACTACGGCAACGTCGCGTTCGCCGACCGGCGGCTCGGCATCGAGCACTGGATCGACGAGGTGCTGCCGCGGGCGATCCGCAAGGTCAGCGAGGACGCCGGCGGGCAGGGCGTGCACCTGGTCTCGTGGTCGCTCGGCGGCATCTTCTCCATGCTGGTCACCGCCGACTCACCCGAGCTGCCGATCGAGTCGGTCACCGCGATCGGCTCGCCGGTGGACTTCACCGCCATCCCCATCATGGCGCCGTTCCGGCCCTTGGTGGACCTCACCGGCGGCCACCTGCTGACCCCGATCTACCGTGCGTTCGGCGGCGCGCCGTCCTACCTGGTCACCCGCGTGTTCCGCGCGACCGGGCTCAGCAAGGAGATCACCAAGCCGATCGCGATCCTCAAGAATCTCGACGACCGGGACTACCTCGCGCAGATCGAGGCGGTCGACCACTTCATGGACAACATGATCGCCTATCCCGGCCGGACGTTCGGGCAGCTGTACCACCGGCTGTTCCGCACGAACGACCTGGCCGAGGGCAAGGTCGACCTCAACGGCCGGGTCATCTCGCTGTCCGACGTGAAGGTCCCGATGCTGGTCGTCGCGGGGGAGAACGACACGATCGCGCCCCGGGCGTCGGTCGAACGGGTGGTGGAACTGCTCGAAAGCGCGCCTTCCGTGCGCTTCGAGACCGCGCCGGGCGGGCACCTCGGTGTGCTGACCGGGCGCAAGGCCCGCGGCACGACCTGGCGCTACCTCGACGGTTTCCTCGACGACCGGGGCTGAGCTCGCGTTGGTCCCTGAAGGCCACCTTCACGGCGTCTAACGCTGTGAAGGTGGCCTTCAGGGACTTGGGAACCGGAGAAGTAGTCGCTTCTCTTGCTCCCTCGCTTCCGGCCGCGTTGGTCCGAACGGGCCATCCGAAGGTCGGTTGACGCCACGGAGCGCGGTGCGTTGTACTCAGCGCGTCAACAAAAGAAAATTCCTCCCCAACCCCCTCCTCACCGCGTTCCCATACTAGGTATTCCTGTTGCCTTATTGGCTTTCGCGGTTGTTGCTGCCCGCCTAACCTGAGAAGGAATCAAGATGGTGGAGTTCACCAAGGGTGCCCGGATTCTGGCCGCGCTCGCCGCGACCGGGGTCGTCTGTTCGATGGCCGTCCCCGCCACGGCGGTGGCCGCGCCCGCCAAGGCGCAGCACGCCTATGGCGCGCTGGTCGACAAGAATCGCGCTCGTACCCACGACGCCCTCCCGCTGCGCGCCGCGGCCACCCAGTCGGCCGCGGCACTGCCGTCGAGTGTCGACCTCAGCAACTACCTGCCCTCGATCGGCGACCAGGGTCAGGTCGGATCGTGTGTGGCCTGGGCGATCGACTGGACTTCCATCACGATCATGGAGAACGAGCAGGGCATCAAGGGCGCCCCGCACGCGCCGATGTACACCTACGCCCAGATCGCGCGGGGCAACGACAATGGCAGTTACGCCGCGCAGCACTTCAAGATTCTCAAAAGCCAGGGCCTGGACACCAAGTCCGACTACTGGCAGGGCGACTTCGACTACACCACTCAGCCCGACAAGGCCGAGAAGAGCAACGCCGCGCACTGGAAGCTTTCGGGCTCGACGAGTTTGAACACCGGCAGCGCGCTCGTCGACGACGTCAAGAACTCTCTGGCGCAGGGTATGCCGGTGGTTTTCGCATTCCAGGTGTATCAGAGTTTTGAAGACCTGAATTCGTCGACCGCGGCCAACTACAGCTATTACCCGACCGCTTCGGAACTGCGCGGCGATTCGCTGGGCGGGCACGAAGTCACGATTGTCGGCTACAGCGACAAGGGCGTGAAGGTCGCCAACTCGTGGGGCAGGAGCTGGGGCACCAAGGGCTACGTCACGTTGCCGTGGAAGTTCGTGACCAACCAGATCGAAGAGGCCGACGCCGTCGGCAAGATGGTCGCCAGCTAGTCAGTCGCCAGGGGCCCTTCCCGCCGGGAAGGGCCCCTTCGCGCATCACTGGGACATCCACTCCGTGGACCGGTGATTGAACAGCAGCACCATGGCGGCGACGGCCAGTGCGATCCCGAAACCGCTGAGGGCCGCGCCGCTGGCGATGTTGTACAGCGCGCCCAGCACCACGATCACCTCGAGGACCGCGAGTGCGGGCCGGATCCTGATCCGGAACGAGCGCAGCGTCACCGCGCAGAACAACAGTGCGAGTCCGAGGAGTGCGCTTTCCCCGATCAGGAAGGGCGCGAGTGCCGTGACCTCTTGGTGGTGCTCTTTGCGGCTGGCGACCTCAGCGACCGCCAGCGCGGCGCCGACCAGGTTGGCCACGACCTGGAAGTAGACGATCACCAGTGCGGCCTTGACCCGCCCCGGCATGGCCGCACGGACTACTGGCACCGGACCGTCCACGGCGAGCTCCTCCCACTCCGGGCCCGTGACGCCGGGCTCTTGTCCGGATGAGCGTAGGAGCTTCGCGGGGGACCGGTCCCGAGTCGGCCCCGCATGAGATGAACGGTCCGTTCATCACGTCTGGGAGCGGGCCGGACGCGTCTCTCGGGAGCTACTTGAGCTCCGCGCTCGACTTACCGAGCACCCGGCGGGCCACGATGAGCTGCTGGATCTGCTGGGTCCCCTCGAAGATGTCCAGGATCTTCGCGTCCCGGCTCCACTTTTCCAGCAGGGATTCCTCGGTGTAGCCCACGGTTCCGGCCAGCTCGACGCAGCGGAGCGTGATGTCGACGACCGAGCGGCCCGCCTTCGCCTTGGCCATCGAGGCCTGCAGGGAGTTCGGCTTGCGGTTGTCGGCCATCCAGGCCGATTCGAGCGTCAGGAGGTAGGCCGCCTCGTAGTCCGCCTCGAGCTGGATGAAGGCGGCCGCGGCCGCGTGCTGGATGTTGGCGGGCTTGTCGTAGTCGATCGTCACACCGGCCTCGGTGAGGATTCGCTGGGTCTCCTCGAGCGCCGCGCGTGCGACGCCGACGCCCATCGCGGCCACCAAGGGACGAGTGTTGTCGAAGGTCTGCATGACGCCTGCGAAGCTCTTGGCGCTGTCGATCTCCGGGGTGCCGAGGAGGTTTTCCTTGGGCACGCGGCAGTTTTCGAAGCGCAGCACGGCCGTGTCGGACGCGCGGATGCCGAGTTTGTGCTCGACGCGGACGACCTCGAAGCCGGGGGTGCCCTTCTCCACGAAGAATGACTTGATCGCGGCCTTGCCCTTGCTCTTGTCGAGTGTGGCCCAGACGACGACGGAGTCGGCGCGCTGGCCGGAGGTCACGAAGATCTTCTCGCCGTTGATCACGTAGTCGTCGCCTTCGAGCTTCGCCGTGGTCGTGATCGCGGCCGAGTCGGAGCCGCAGCTCGGCTCGGTGATCGCCATCGCGGCCCAGGTCTTGCCGAAGCGCTTGAGCTGCTCGTCGGTGGCGACGGAGCCGATCGCCGCGTTGCCGAGGCCCTGACGCGGCATCGAGAGCAGGAGGCCGACGTCGCCCCAGCACATCTCGATCGTGCCGAGCACGATGTTCAGGTTGGCGCCGTTGCGGTTGGCCGCCTTCTTGGCGTTGTCGTCGTCGCCGCGACGTACGCCCGCCGCGCCCGCGCCGCCCTCGCCGGACGAGTTGAGCCCGTCCAGCAGTGCCGCGAACATGTCGAGCTCGGCCGGGTAGGTGTGCTCCGCGCTGTCGTACTTGCGCGAGATCGGCCGGAACACCTCGGCCGCGGCCTGGTACGCCTGGTTGACCAGTGCGCCGGCCTTCTTCGGAACCTCAAGGTTGAACATGTCTTGCCTTTCACGAGAGTCCTGGAGGAGGGCACTTAAAGAAGAACAACGCCTTCCATCACGCCGATGGCGCGCAGGTCCCGGTACCAGCGTTCGACCGGGTGTTCCTTCACGAAGCCGTGGCCGCCGAGCAGCTGCACCCCGGCGTTGCCGATCTGCATTCCCTTGTCGGCGGCCAGTTTCCGGGCCAGCGCGACCTCGCGGGCGTATGGCTTGCCCTGCTCGGCGCGGGCCGCGGCGCGCAGGGTGACCAGGCGCAGGCCTTCGAGCTCGATCGCGATGTCGGCGACGGAGAACGCGACCGCCTGGCGGTGGCTCACCGGCTCGCCGAACGCGGTGCGCTCGTTGACGTAAGGCACGACGTAGTCGAGGACGGCCTTGCCGGTGCCCGCCGCGAGGGCGGCCCAGCCGAGCCGGGACAGCCGCACGCACTCGGTGAACACCTCGATCTTGCCGCCGCCGAGCAGTGCGCCCGCGGGCAGTGAGACCTTGTCCAGGTGGAGTTTCCCGGTGGCCGCACCGCGCAGTCCCATCGCGGGCTCGGCCTCAATGGTGACACCGGCGTTGGTCGACTCGACGATGAACAGTGCCGGGCCGCGCCCCTCGAGGTCCGCGGAGACGATGAACAGCTCGGCTTGTGCGGCGCGCGGGACCATGGCCTTCACGCCGGTGAGCTCGTAGCCCTTCGGAGTGCGCTTTGCCTTTGTCGACGGCTTGAACGGGTCGAACAGCGGGGTCCGTTCCTGCAGCGCCAGCGCGGCGGCCGGGACGTTCTCGCCGACGAACGCGGGCAGGTAGTCCGCCTGCTGCTGCTCGTCGCCCCAGGAGACCAGCGCCGTGCTGACCGCGGACGGCGCGAGCACCGCGACGGCCAGCCCGAGGTCGCCGTGCGCGAGCGCCTCGGCGACCAGCGCGCTGGTGACCACCGAGCGCTCGGTGCCGACGCCGCCCAGCTCCTCGGGAATGCCGACCAGGCTGATGCCCAGCTCGGCGGCCCGGCTCAGCAGGCCCTCGGGTGCCTGGAGCTTCGCGTCGGCGTCGGCCGCGGCGGGCCGCAGCTGCTCGGCCGCGAACTCGGTGACCGTCTCGACGATGAGCTGCTGGTCCTCGCTCGGGGTGAGGTCGAACAGGCCGGTATCACCTGACAGGGTGAGCCTGGCTGGCTTGCCCAGCTTCTGGACCGACTTGAACGAGCGACCGGCCGCACCGGCGACCCGGAAGCCGTTCCTGGTGCTCGCGCTGACCAGGTTCTGGACGGGCTTGCGCAGCCCGGCCCGGTCGATGACCTTGCTGCCGGCCAGCCGGGTGAGCGCGGCCAGGCCGACGCCCATCGCGTCTCGTTTCCTAGGGGCTGCCATTGTCGCCTCTCCATCCCGTTACCTACTCATGAGTAGGTTAACCCGGGCCGGTCGGGAGCGCCAGTGTGACCCCTTACGAGTGAGGTGTCCGCACCTCGCTGCGCCATTTCGCGAACCGGATTCGTTCGACGGTGATGAGTCCCAGGCCGACGGCGGCGGTGACGGCCATCAGCGCGGTCGCCGGGATGTGTTCCAGTAGCGGGGTGGCCGCCAGCAGGAGGGCCGCGAGGACCAGCCGCTGGCGGTTCCAGCTGCCCAGGTTGCGCCGGCGCAGCGCGCTCAGCGCGACCAGGTACAGCGCGATGCCGCCGGTCAGGGCCCAGATCGGGACGCCGTGCAGTGCCTCCGACGGGTTGTGGTGCTCGGTGTCGGAGACGTACAGCAGTGTCTTCTTGAGCCCGAGGGCGACGAGCACGATCCCGGCGATCAAAGGCAAGTGCAGGAAGGTGTACGTGTCCGTGGCGATCTTGGCGCGTTCGCGGCCGGTCGCCGAGGCCAGCTTGCGCTCCGACACCATCGCGACGACGTCGAAGTACATCCACCACATCGCGGCGGCCAGCGCCAGCCCGCAGATCGCCGCGATCGCGATCAGCCAGGACATCGGGAACGAGCCGATGCCGATGCCGATCGCCACGATCGACTCGCCCAGCGCGATGATCACGATCAGCCCGAACCGCTCGGAGAAATGGGCGGGCGAGTTGATCCGCCAGCCGTCGGGCCCGGCGAGGTACACGTTGCTGTAGTCCGCGAGCAGCGCCAGCCCCCAGAGGCCGAGCTGCAGCGTCCCGGACGTGAACGCGGCCGCGGTCAGGATCGCCACGCTGGGCAGCAGCCCGACGAACATGCGCAGCAGTACGCGCCGCAGCCCGGGATCGTGGCGGGCGGCGCCCAGATATGCGACCTGGTGCAGCAGGCGCACGAGGAAGTAGCAGCCGACGAACATCAGCGGCGCGTACAGGCCGCCGGGGAAGTCGGTGAAGGCCTCCGGGATCGTCAGCGAGACCAGGAACATCACCGCCATGGCGCCGAAGATCGCGAGCCGGGCGATGCCGTGGTCGACGTGCAGGGTGTTGGCCAGCCAGGCGTACCCGCACCAGCACCACCACAGCAGGGCGATCATCGCGAGGCCCTGTCCGATGCCGAGGAGGCTGAGGTGGTCGGCCATCAGCTGGGTGGTCTGGGTGATGGCGTAGACGAACACGAGGTCGAAGAACAGCTCGATCGTGCTGACCTTGTGGTCCTCGTCCTCGGTGACCAGATGTAGTCCGGGTGTCTTGGGCACGCGCGGAGAATCGCACGTCCCGACCCGGCGCGCGAGCGTTTTCGCCAGGAAAACCAGCTGCGCGATAGGACCGGGACGGGGGATTGTTTCCCCATGGACGTCCACGCGCGACTACGCCGGGCACGAGAAAAGCACCAGCTGCTCCGGATCGAACGGGTGATCCCGCGCGCGGACCCGGTCGAGGGCTACGTGCTCGACGTCGGCACCGAGTGGGTGCTGCTCGCGACGCTCGACCCCGCGCTGGTGCTCGACGGGTTCACCGCGGTGCGGATCGCCGACATCTCCGTCGCCGGGAAGCAGACGGCTCGCGCCTTCATCCGGCGTGCGCTGGAACTGCACGGCGAATGGCCGCCGTCGTCGCCGGCGGGCGAGATCCCGCTCGACCACCCAGGCGAGCTGCTGGCCGCGCTCGGCGCGGGACGGCCGTTGGTGACCATCCATGTCGAGCGGGATGTGCCGGATGTCTGTTACATCGGCTCTCCTGGCAAGGTCGGCCGTCGGAAGCTGCACCTGCGGGAGGTCTCGTACCGGGCGAAATGGGATGAGGAAACGTCGAAGTGGTCGCTGGCCGACCTCACCCGGATCGAGTTCGGCCGCCGGTACGAACAGGCGCTGTTCGATATCGCCGGAGATGGCTTAACGGCGGTGACTCTGGAACAATTCCCTGGTGGCACAGGACTCAGTCGCGGTGCACCGGTCGATTCTCGTCGCCGACATCGCCGGTTTCACCAGCCCGTCCAGGACGATGACACACCAGCTCGCCGTGCACGACGGTCTTTACGACGTCCTGAAAGGCGCGTTCAAGGAGTCCGGGCTCGACTGGGACGCCTGTGAGTTGCAGGGCACCGGCGACGGCGTGCTGGTCCAGTTGCCGCCCGAGCTGCCCAAAAGCGTGTTGGCCGAAGCCTTTCCCACCAGGTTGATCGCGCGGTTGCACCGGTACAACGCGGTGCACTCCGCCGAGGCGAGCGTGCAGCTTCGCGTCGCGCTGCACGCTGGCGAAGTCCACAACACCGAGCTGGGTTCGGTGAGCCAGGCCGTCAACTTCACGTTCCGTATCCTCGATGCGCCCGAGGCGAAGGCGGCGCTCAAGCAGTCCGGCGCGGCGCTGGCGCTGATCGCGTCGGATTCGTTCTATCACGACGTGATCGCGCACGATCCCGCAGCCGAACCGGGGGCGTACCGTCGGATTCCGGTGGTGGTCAAGGAGACAAGCACGCAGGCTTGGCTGCGCCTGTCGTCCGGTGGATCTCACGACAAAAATGTCCCGGCGGCCGACGGGAAAACCGAGTCCCCCGACGCGTTCCTGGAGCTCGTCGAAGCCGTGCTCGCGGTGCCGTTCGTGCGTGAGCCCCACGGCAGGCAGTTGCTGCTGGACATGATGAACCCGGACGTCGCCACCGCCGTGCCGCACCACGCGCAGCCCCGATTGCACGTGATCGCGCTGGTGCGCACCTGTCTTCGCTACGACGACGGGCTCAGCGGGCTGCTGGCGTGCGTGCGCGCGGTCGACCCCGACTCCGGACCGGTCCGGCGGCTGGCCGCGTTGGTCCGGCAGTGGCCCGCGGCCTGAATTCGCGCCGCACTCTGTGACAAAACATGGCCAGAGTGGGTTCCGGCCTGCTCGTTCGCCGGTATCGCGGTCCGCTGGATGGGTAAACTCACGTCGTTTCCACCAGGTGGGGTAAGGGGGACGTGCGTGCGATCCGGCGCTGGCGCGGTGACGGCACTCGTGGTGCGTGAGGCGGTGGTGAACGCGCTGGCGGATTCCGGGCTCGCCGACGATCTGTCCAGCCGTTCCCTGATGCTGGATCTGATTCGGGAGGATCTGGGGTATCCGCTGACGATTCCGCACCACGCCACCGGGCGGGATCATCTGATCGAACTCGTCAATGCGTGCGCGAAGGCCGACGGCGGTATGAATGCGCTCGTGCACGTGGTACGGGTGATGCGTCCCGGTTCCCCCGAATGCGACCTGGTGCGTCAACTCGTGGACGAACCACACGTTCATGATCTTCTGCCTGCTCCGGATTTGGCGCGTTTACACGAATGGCTGACCGGTGTCCCGGCACCCCGCCTCGATTCACTCGTGCGGCGGATGTCCCCCCGGCCGGAGACGGTGATCCGGCCGGCCGACGCCTGGGAGGCCTTCTCCTTTTTCGCGGACTTCAATGCCGCTCCCGGCGGATTGCCGCCCGCGCTGGCGCTGCTCGAACTCGTCGCGCGGGAACTCGACGCCGGCAAGGCGGCAGAACTGCGGAAATGGAACAGCAACCAGGCGCGCAGGCTTCGGCTCGACGCCGAACTGGAGGCTTTGCGCACGGAGGAGGTGTCACCCGATCCGGCAAACACCAGGCTCCATCTGATGATCGTCGTCCAGCCCGACGGTCTGGCGGCGGACCGGTACCTGCTTTCCCACTGGCGGCAGGAGGATCCCGCCGAGTGGCCGCCGCCGCGCGGGGAGATCCGGCTGGTGTCCGTCGACGAGCTCGAACTGTGTGTCGACGATCTGGTGGTGGAGGCCGAAAGGGCGTGGTCCGAGCATCGTGGGGAGGTCGCGCTGGAATTCGTTCTGCCGCGGCCCTTGCTCGCGCTGCCCGTGCACCTGTGGTGCAAGGAACGGGCTTCGGGATACCCGAAGCCACTGTGCTTCGACTACCCGATCGTGATTCGCTCACTGGAAAGGATGACGTCACGTCAATGGCATCGGGTTTGGCATCAGCGCTGGGAGTCCCATATGGCGGATCCGTCGGCCGGCCGGGTGTACTTCCTCGAAGCAGCCGATCGCGGGTTCGCCGATCCCGGCGCGGATGATCAAGGGGAGATGTCCGCCGAGAAGGCGTTTCGGCTGGACGCGGTACTGAGTGACCAGCAGTGGACCGTCATGGTCTTGGCGTCGTCGCCGCCATTACACCCCGGGCCCGATGGAGATGCGCTCACGGTGGCATTGCGCTCCGGACTGCCGGCACTACTATGGCATCCCGAGGCGTCCTCGGAAGCCTTGCGGGAAGTGGTCGGCGGGTTCGTCGCGAGTGGCGGTTTGGGTGATTTACCGGCGCGGGCGCAGGTCTCACGGCGGGCAGCTTTCCAGCAATCAGCTAGCCCATTCGGCACGAATACGGCGCGCGATTTGGTGGTATTATGGGACGATCCACGTCGCCTGGTGTTTCTCGACCCCGCACCGGGCCACCCGCGGCCGACGGGGGGAGCCGCGGATGAGCGAGACCGCGCATCCTGACCATTCACCGACTTCCCGCGCCGACGCGCCCGATTGGTGGATCTATCGCGGCACCGGCCGTCCCCTGCACGACATCCAGCTCACTGAATTGCTGCCGCCCGCGCCGCCGTGGCGTACTTTCACCGGCGGTCCGCTCCCGGTGAACGACGTGGTCCCGGCCGACGAGGGCGAGGCCGGCCGCAGGCTCGGCGTCGAATTCCACCTGTCCGCCACCGCGGTCGACCCACACGAGGTGGACATGGTGAACGCGGCGCTGTATCTGCGCCGCCCCTTGCTGGTCACCGGCCGTCCCGGCACCGGGAAATCGAGCCTCGCCTACCGGATCTCCCGCGAGCTGCGGCTCGGGCGGGTGCTGCGCTGGCCGATCACCTCGCACACCACGCTGAAATCGGGGCTGTACGGCTATGACGCGATCGGCCGCGCGCAGGCCGCGGGGGCCAGGGTCGCCGCCGCCGGTGGGCGTCCGGAGCCGATGAAGGAACCCCCGATCGGGGAGTTCGTCCGGCTCGGGGTGCTGGGCACCGCGTTCCTGCCGCGCACGCTGCCGCGGGTGCTGCTCATTGACGAGCTCGACAAGAGCGAGGCCGATCTGCCCAACGACCTGCTCAGTCTTTTCGAGGACGGCGAATTCGTCATCCCGGAACTGGAGCGGGTCCGCGGCCGCGACCCCGAGGTCGAGGTGTTCACCGACGATCCCGAGCACCCGGCCACGGTGGCGGGCGGGCGCGTCCTCTGCCGTGCTTTTCCGATCGTGATCATCACCAGCAATGGTGAACGCGAGTTCCCGCCCGCGTTCCTGCGCCGCTGCCTGCGGCTGGAGACCAGGGACCCCGACGCCGAGCAGCTCGCCGCGATGGTCGCCGCCCACCTGGTGGATCCGGAGAACAGCCACGGCACGCGGCTGGTCGGGGAGTTCCTCAACCGCGGCCAGGCCGGTGGCCCCCTGCCCGCGGACAAGCTGCTCGACGCGGTCTACCTCGCGACTTCCGGTGCCTACCGGGAAAACGACGTCTCCTGGCCGCGACTGGTGGACGCGCTGTGGCGGCGGCTGAACTCCATGGTGCCGTGACGTCGTGGGCAGCTCCGCCGGCGCCGGCCGGCCGGATCCCTTCAGCGGGGCGGAAACCAGGACGGGACCACCGCTCGCGGACGCCTCGGCCATCAAGGACCTGATCTGGTCGGAGCTCGCGGACGCGGTGTGGCTCGCGTCTGTCACCGGCGAGGTCCGGCCGGAACCCGAGCCACCGGAACCCACGCCACCCCAACCCGAGCAGTCGCGGACGGCGAACGGGCAATCCCTTGAGCCCGCGCCCGAGCCGGGTTCCCCGCCGGTGGCGGAGGATGGCGGGCGTCCGGTCCGTGAGAGCGCCGACGTCCTCGGCGAACCTACTCCGGCGGAACCCGATCTGTTGCCGCTCGGCAAGACCAGCACCCATAACGGTGAAACCCTGCACCTGATCGTCGACGAACCCGGTCCTCTCCCGGCGTCCCCGGTGCCGTTCCTCGTTGGTGCCAGGGGAATCCTTCGTGCGCTCCGCCCCTTCAAACGTAAGATCTTTTCCCTGCGGGAAGAAGATCAGCAGCTCGACGAAGAGGCCACCGCCGAGCAAGCCGTGCAGGACGGGCTCTGGCTGCCGATGACGAAAGCGGTGAAGAGCCGTTGGCTGGACTTGACCGTGGTGGTGGACACCGGTCCGTCCATGGCGCTGTGGAAGCCGACGGTCACCGCGTTTCTTGCGCTCCTGCAACAACTCGGCGCGTTCCGCACGATCGGGATCCGGCTACTCGGCACCGGCGAGGACGGCGGGCCGACCTTGCGGGGCGGCACCCCGGATACCCCGCCCCGAGGGCCTGACGAACTGCTCGACCCGTCGGGCAGGCGGCTCGTGCTGGTGCTCACGGACGGTGTCGGGGAGGCGTGGCGAAGAGGTCTGGTCGCCCCCCTGCTGGCCCGCTGGGGCGCCGTCGAACCGGTGGCGGTGCTCAACTTGCTTCCGCAGCGGCTCTGGAACCGGGGTGGGCCGCCCGCCCGCCGGGCACGGCTGACCGTGGCGGCGGCGATGCGGCCCAACCGGACGTACGGCCTGACGTTGCCCGACGCCTGGCTGGAGCCGGATCCGGCGGCCGCCGTGCCGCCCGGCACCGTGCCCATCCCGGTGCTCGAACTCGGCGAGCGCTGGCTCGGCTGGTGGGCGCGGCTGGTGACCGGCGCGCACCCGGACCCGGTCAACGCGACGGTGCTGCTCGCACACCAGGATCCCGAGGTCGCGCTGGGCGAATACGCCGACGAGGCCGAAACGCCGCAGCGGTCGGCGGACGAGCGGGTGCGGAGTTTCCTGAGCGTCGCGTCGCCACCGGCTTCCCGGCTCGCGAGACTGCTGGCCGCCGTCCCGGTCACGCTGCCGGTCGCCCGGCTCGTGCAGGCCGAGCTGATGCCCGAATCCGAACCCGGCCATCTCGCCGAGGTGTTCACGAGCGGGTTGCTCGAGGCACCCGTTCGTGCACAACCCTGGGATCAGGCGGCGTTCGACTTTCCCGAGCTGGTCAGGGAAGTGCTGCTCGGCGGCGCCCGGCGGTCCGAGACCGCCCGCGTCATCAGGGTGGCGACCAGGCATTTCGGCGGCCAGAGCAGCGTGCTCACCCGGATGAGGGACGCGCTCGACGAGCCCGACAGCACCCCGGATCCGGTGCTCACCAGGGAAACCGCCGCCGACGTGGCACTCGAACGCGCGGTCATGCGGGCGCTCAGCGGGCCGTACGTCTCCCGCGCCGACCGCTTGCACTCGATCGATAACCGCGCCATCAGCGCTGAATCAAGTCATGTCCCCAAGAAAAGTACTATTACTGAACCGGTGAGTGACACCATGTCCCAGGCGCCCGACCAGGCCGACCTAGCGAGAGAAGCAGCACCCCGGCCGTCGTCCGTCCCGGAGCCGCCCGAAGTCCGCGCCGAAACGCCGTTGTTCCGGTCCAGCGGGCTCGCCACCTTGGCGACCACGGCCCGCCACGAACGTCAGTCCGCGGACGACGCGCCCCCCGTCTGGGGCGCCGTGCCGCCGCGCAACCCGAACTTCACCGGCAGGCGGGAACTGCTCGACCAGCTGGGCAAGCGCCTCAACGCGGGAACCACCGCCGTGCTGCCCGCCGCCCTGCACGGGATGGGCGGCATCGGCAAGACCCAGATGGCCGTCGAGTACGTCTACCGCCACCTGTCCGACTACGACATCGTGTGGTGGGTCCAGGCCACGGAAGTGACCCAGATTCGCACGGCGCTCACCGAACTGGCGCAACACCTTCGCCTGCCAGGGTGCGAGGAGGCCATCACGGCGGTGCCCGCTGTTCGTGAAGCGCTCCGCCTCGGCAGGCCGTACCGCCGGTGGCTGCTGATCTTCGACTCCGCCGAAAGCCCCGACCTTGTCCGGCCGTTCTTCCCGGTGAACGGTTCCGGCGAAATCCTCGTCACCTCGCGTAACCCGGACTGGAGCGGTATCGCGCGTCCACTGGAGCTCGAGGTCTTCCAGCGTGAGGAGAGCAAGGAACTCCTCCGCCTTCGCGGTCCCGAGATCGGCGATGACGACGCGGACCAGCTCGCCGAGAAGCTGGGCGATCTGCCGCTCGCCATCGAGCAGGCCGCGGCCTGGCGCGCGGAGACCGGGATGCCGGTCCAGGAGTACCTGCGGTTGTTCGACGAGAAGGTCACGGAAATCCTCGACACCTCCGCGCCGAGTGACTACGAGCTGTCCGTCGCGGCAGCCTGGAATGTGTCGTTCGACGAGCTGAAGACGCGGAGCCCGGCCGCGCACCATCTGCTGCAGGTATGCGCCTTCTTCGCCCCGGAACCGATTACCCGCAGCCTGTTCACCGGCGTCCGTGGCGTTTCGGTCTCCCCGGAACTGGACACCGCGCTGCGCGACCCCATGCGGCTGTCTCGCGCGATCCGTGACATCAACCGCTACGGCTTGGCGAAGATCGACCACCGCAGTGACACGATCCTGCTGCACCGGCTGGTCCAGCTCGTGCTGCGCAACCGCATGACCGCGCAGCATCGGGCGGACATGCGCCACGGCGCGCACATGCTGCTGGCCAACCTCGACCCCAACGACCCGACGTCGATGAAGCAGTGGCCGCGGTATCTCGAGGTGCTGCCCCATGTCTACGCCTCGGAGCTGATCGACTGCGACGACCGCTGGGTCCGCCAGCTCGTCATCAACCTGCTGAGGTTCCTCTACCACTGGGGCGATCACCAGGGCGCCCTCATCCTCGCCCGTCGCGCGGTCGAAGCCTGGTCGGAACGCCTTGGCGAAGCGGACTCCCAGACGCTGCAGGCCGCCGAACGGCTGGGTTTCTACCTCTGGACCTTGGGCGAGTACGCCGAAGCGAGGGAGATCAACACCCGGACCCTGCGGCTGTACAAGGAAACCATCGGCGACGACCGGGAAGAAACGCTCAACGCGCAGCTCACCGTCGCGGTCGACCTGAAGGCCGGTGGTGATTTCGCCGCCGCGCTTGAGCTCAACAGCCAGACCTATCTGAAGTCCCGCGCGCTGTTCGGCGAGGAGGACCCGGCGACGCTCAACTCGGCGCATGACTACCTCATTTCGCTGCTGCTGACCGGTGATTACGGCAAAACCCGTGAGCTGGGTGAAGCCACCTACGACCGCCGGGTGCAGGTGCTCGGCTACGACAACGCGTCGTCGATCAGCACCCTCGTCGCGCTGCTGCTCGCCCGGCGGGAGCTGGGTGACTACCACTGGGCCCGGGTCGAACAGGAGAAGGTCTCCGAACGCGCGCGTGAGCTGCTCGGTGAAGACCGGGCGTTCACCCTGCTGTGTTACCACTTCCTGGCCGTGGCCCGGCGCAAGGACGGTGACCACCAGACCGCGCTGGACGTCTCACGTGAGGCACTGGACCGCTTCCGGCTCCGGTACGGCGAGCAGCACCCGAACGCCATGGCCTGCGCGCTGGCGCATTCGATCGACATCCGGCACTCGGGTGATCTGCCGAACGCGCACAAGCTCGGCGAGCACGTCTTCGACCTGTACCGGCACAGCCTCGGCGAGCAGCACGCGCACACCCTGTCCGCCGCGCTCGACCTTGGCGTCACCCTGCGGTTGATGGGCGACCCAGCGGCCGCGCTGCGGCTGGACGAGCGCTCACTGGAGCAGTTCCGGACCCGGCTCGGGCCGGATCATCCGCACGCCATCGTGTGCGCGATCGACGTGGCGAGCGATCGGTTCGCCCTTGGTGCGGCGGAATCCGCGCAGACGCTGGACACCGACATCCTGGCCAGGGCGCAGCGAGTGCTGGGGGAGGACCATCCGACGACGCTGGCCGCACAGACGAACCTGGCTGTGGACCTTCGCGAGCTCGGCCGGACGCGAGAAGCGGAAACCCTGCACGCGGACGCGGTGACCCGGTATCGCCGAGTACTGGGCGACACCCACCCGGGGACGATCGCGGCGGTCGGCGGGTTGCGATCCGACTGCGACATCGACCCGATGCCTCTTTGACGGCGCCCACTGACCAGGGCTGACCGCCCTGGTCAGTGGGTGAACCGGCCGATCCAAGCCGCGATGTCCTCGGGTCGCGGCGTCCCGCCACTGACGTCGCGGAGTTCGCGGTGCACCGCCCGGACCAGTTCCGGGCGGTGCAGCAACGCCCGCGCCGCCGGGCCGGTGCCCAGCGCGGAAAGGGCGAGTCCTAGTCCGGCCCACGCCGACGGGCGGTCCGCGTCGGCCGCCAGCGCGCTGCGGTAGCCGTCGGCGGCGTCGTGGAATCTGCCGTCGGCATAAGCGAAATCCGCTTCGATGGCGCCCGGTATGAGCTGCCAGGATTCGGCCAGCCTGGTTCGCCCGTCCGTGCCGAGGCGCAGCCGGAGCAGGCTGGGCCGGGCGTCCGGCCAGGTGCCGTCCGGCACCGGCGTGGGTGCGTTGTCTTCGCCGAGCCGGACCGATCGCGGCCGCCGCAGGGCGCCCGTCCAAGCCGCCGCCAGCCCGGCGACGGTGGCGGGATCCGGGCGTAGGTGGCACAGGCGCCAGCCCGCGTAGTGGTCCGCGGCGAGCGCGGCGGCTTGTCCGGCCTGTTCGGCGGTGACGGGCTCGTCCTGCCAGGGCCGCAGCCTCGCCGCGACGCCGTCGAGGAAACGGCGTCCGGCCGAGGTAAGGACGGGATCCTCGCGCAACACCTGCAGCGAACGCAGGCATTGTGCACGCGACAGCGCGAATTCCATTGCCGCCAGACGATTTCCCGCATCGTCGTGAGCGAGTGAACGCCAGAACGCGGTCACGCCGAAGAAGGCGTAGATGCCCTGTAGCAGCCCCGCTGCCGGACGGGGATCGTTGCGCCAGGGCGCGTAAAAGCGTTCTCGCGAGTCGTTGCCCGTGAGACGCGCCAAGTGCAGCAGCCCGCCCAGCTGGATGTGCTGGAACTCGTGGATCAGTGCCGCGGCCAGGGAAACCGGGTCCTCCGCGCGGCCGACGATCGCGCTGCCGAAAGCTTCCCCGGTCGACGCGCTCGGCAGCCGGAAGGGCACCGGGGGACCGGGCACCAGCGAGTCGAGCCCTTCGGGCAGCGCTTCGGCGTAGCCGGGAAGGTGCCGCACGATCAACCGCCAGGCTTCACCGAGCAGGTCTCGCCAGGTTTGGGTCTCGTCGGCGCCGAGCCGACGGGGACGGGCGGGCTCGTACAGGCCGCGATAGGGATCGACGTCGTCCAGCCGCAGGGAAAGGGCCCGGTTTTCCGACCACAGCTCGACGCCGCGGATGCCCCACCAGCCCGACGCGTCGGTGGCGTGGTCCCCGGGAAGCCGGACGGCCGTACCGTCATGCCGGACTTCCGTGACCCCGTGCTCGCTCCGGACCTCGGCCACGGAACAGGGCGCCGCGGCGGGAAACCGGGCGAGACCCAGCGTCGGCAGGATCGCGCCGCCTTCCCAGAGCGGGATGGTGATGCGGAACGGGAGCCCGGCGCGGATCCCGGCCGTGGCGGCGAGTGCGTGCAGGTGGCCCAGGTGCATCCACAGTGGACAGACGCCGGTGACCTGATCGCGGCACAACCGCGTGGTGTATCCGGCCCAGCTGCCGGTGTAGGGATGGGCGAGCAGCAGATCGAGGACCGCCGGGGAATTCCGCTCGACCCTGGCGAGCAGTTCCCAGGCGATTTCCGGGGGTGGCAACGGGCCGAGCGATTCCGGCGTCTTGGTGACGAAGTCGAACAGCGCGCGCAGAAGGAGCAGTCGTCTGCTGCGCTCGGCTTCCCGCAGTTTCCGGACGACGGCGG
Source organism: Amycolatopsis sp. H20-H5 (assembly GCF_035828755.1). Lineage (NCBI taxonomy): Bacteria > Bacillati > Actinomycetota > Actinomycetes > Pseudonocardiales > Pseudonocardiaceae > Amycolatopsis > Amycolatopsis sp. H20-H5. The sequence goes on from NZ_JAYMZS010000037.1 coordinate 59,422, forward strand.
CGCCGCCTTCACCACGCGCCAGGCTGTCGATGTCCGACCACGGCAGCCGGTGCGGCGCGAAGTCCTGGGGTCCGGGGTTTTCCCTTCCGGTCACACCCGCTCCCGGCCGTCAGTCGATCCGTTCGGCCCCGCCACTACCTCCGACGGCCACCTGGACGTACGCGGTCCGCTCCCATTCGCGTAGCACCGCGCGTCGCAGTTCGGGGCCGTCCAGCGTTCGTAAACTCGCCCACGACACCGAACTGAGGTCGATCACTTCTGATTCGATTCCGGCGTCCGTGCTGTCCGGGAATGAGCGCATCTCGACGTTCCCCTCTTGGTGGAGAACGAACCACGGTCGGCTCGTAATACCATAATGCCAATACCGCGGCGTTTCAGGAAGGGAAATCGACGGCGGACAGGCCGAGCGTGGCCGTCATCAGCGTGACCAGTTCGGCGTCAAGGCCCGGCCTCGACTTGATCCGGCGGGTGCGGGCGAGGTCGTTCGCGATGGTCAGGGCCGCGTGCACGGTGATCTTCACCTCGCGGGCGTTGAGTTCCGGCCGGGCCGCTGCCAGCAGTGACAACCATCGTTCGACGTAGTCTCTTTGGACGCGCAGCAGGTCGGCCTTGTCGCGTTCCGGGAGCACGACAGGGTCGCCGGAGAACGACACGAGCAATTCCGGCGTGTGCAGAAGCGTGTGCACATACGATTCCGCGAGCCGCCGCAAAGTGGCTGTTTCGTTCGCGGGCGCACTGGTTCGCGACGCGTATTCGGCGCCGACCGCGAGCCGGTCCGCCGCGCGGTGCCCGATCGCGACCATCAGCGCGGCTTTGCTCGCGAAGTGCCGGTAGACACTGGGGCCGGCGATCCCGGCCGCCGCGCCGATGTCCTCCATGCTGACCGCGCGGAAGCCGCGTTCGCCGAACAGGGCTGTCGCGGCGGTCAGGATCAGTTCGCGGCGCGACGGCCTGCCTAGCCCGAGCGGGGGCACCTGAACGGGTGCGGATGGGGACTCCGGCAGTGTCGAGTGCGGTGTCGAGTGCGGTGTCGTGTGCAGTGTGGTGTGCAACACACGCAGGGCCAGGCGGACCAGTAATTCACCGAAGCGTTTCTTCGCCACGGACGTGTGATGGACCGAGACGCTGCCGAACACGCTGAGCCCCGCCCAGCACAGCAGCTCGGCGTCGTCGGCGGCCAGTTCGGGTCGTTGTTCGAGCAGCGCCTTCGTCCATGCCGTGAGTACCGCGCTCGACCGGCGGCGGATCTCGCGCTGGTCCTCCTTCGGCAGGTGCTTGCCCTCCCAGCGCCACAGCGCGGCCACCTCGCGCCGCTCCACTGCCTGGGCCGCGAGGCCGTTGAGCAGGGCTTCCAGCTGATCCTTGGCCGTACGGTCGACGGTCGACAGCGTCTCGGCGGTGGCTGTCTCCATGTCGTCGATGCCGGACAGGACGACGTACGCCAAGATCGCCTGTTTGTCCGCGAAGTGCCGGTACAGCGCCGGGCCGGTGACGCCCGCCGCGGCGGCGATGTCGTTGATGCCGACGCCGTGGTAGCCCCGGGCGCGAAACAGCTCCGCGGCGACCGAGGCGAGCTGCGCCTTGCGGTCGCGCGGGCGCTGGGCTCGCACTGTCGGGTGATCCATAGGTGAATCCACCTTAGCGTCTGTTGACTCGGTGACAACCCGTTGACACCATGGGGTTCATCAGGCATATGTTAGTGGCCATTAGCGTATACTCGTCAGTAGTTAGTTCCGTAGACAGCGCCGTGCGCGGAGGAGTTTTCAGTGAGTGAGGCCTACATCTACGAGGCGATTCGCACGCCTCGCGGCAAGAACAAGGGTGGTGCCCTCCATGGCACCAAGCCGGTCGACCTGGTGGCCGGCCTCATCAACGAGCTGAAGGTCCGGCACCCGAACCTGGACCCGGCCGTGATCGACGACATCATCCTGGGCGTCGTCTCGCCGGTCGGCGAGCAGGGCGCGGACATCGCCCGCACCGCCGCACTGGTCGCGGGCCTGCCCGAGACCGTCGCCGGTGTGCAGCTGAACCGCTTCTGCGCCTCCGGCCTGGAAGCCACGAACATGGCCGCGCAGAAGGTCCGCTCCGGCTGGGACCAGCTGATCATCGCGGGCGGCGTCGAGTCGATGTCGCGAGTACCGATGGGCTCCGACGGCGGCGCGCTGTTCATGGACCCGACCACGGCGTACGACAACTACATCGTGCCGCAGGGCACCGGCGCCGACCTGATCGCCACGATCGAGGGCTTCTCCCGTGAGGACGTCGACGGCTGGGCCGTCCGTTCCCAGGAGAAGGCCGAAGCGGCCTGGTCCGGCGGCTACTTCGCCAAGTCCGTCGTGCCCGTCAAGGACATCAACGGCGTGACGATCCTGGACCACGACGAGCACCGCCGCCCCGGCTCCACCGTTGAGGGCCTCGGCAAGCTCAAGCCCGCCTTCGCCGGTATCGGCGAGCTGGGCGGCTTCGACGCCGTGGCGCTGCAGAAGTACCACTCGGTCGAGAAGATCAACCACGTCCACACCGGCGGAAACTCGTCGGGCATCGTCGACGGCGCGGCCGTCGTGCTGATCGGCAGCGAGCAGGTCGGCAAGGACTTCGGCCTGACCCCGCGGGCCCGCATCGTGGCCACCGCGGCGATCGGCTCCGAGCCGACGATCATGCTCACCGGGCCGACTCCGGCCACTCAAAAGGTCCTCAAGACCGCGGGTCTGACCGTCGACGACATCGACCTTTGGGAGCTCAACGAGGCGTTCGCGTCCGTCGTGCTCAAGTGGATCAAGGACCTGAACCTGCCCGAGGACAAGGTCAACGTCAACGGCGGCGCGATCGCGATGGGTCACCCGCTCGGCGCCACCGGCGCGATGCTGGTCGGCACCGTCGTGGACGAGCTGGAGCGCCGTGACGCGCGCCGCGCGCTCGTCACCCTGTGCATCGGCGGCGGTATGGGCGTTGCCACCATCATCGAGCGGGTCTGAGGGAACTGACAATGACTGAAGCGAAGACCATCCGCTGGGAGCAGGACTCCGACGGTGTTGTCGTGCTGACGATCGACGACCCGAAGCAGTCGGCGAACACGATGAACGCCGACTTCCGCGAGTCGCTCGGTGTGATCGTGGACCGCCTGGAGGCCGAGAAGGACTCCATCACCGGCGTCGTGCTCACCTCGGCGAAGAAGACCTTCTTCGCCGGTGGCGACCTCAACGACCTCATCAAGGCGAAGCCGGAAGACGCGGCCGAGTTCACGCAGAGCAGTGGCCTGATGAAGGGCCAGATGCGGCGGCTCGAGCAGCTGGGCAAGCCAGTCGTCTCGGCGATCAACGGCGCCGCGCTCGGTGGCGGCCTCGAGATCACCCTCGCGACGCACCACCGCATCGCGGCGGACGTCAAGGGCAGCGTCATCGGCCTGCCCGAGGTCACCCTCGGCCTGCTGCCCGGCGGCGGCGGCGTGGTGCGCACGGTCCGTCTGCTCGGCATCCAGAGCGCGCTGCTGAACGTCCTCCTGCAGGGCCAGCGCCACCGCGTCCGCAAGGCGCTGGAGCTCGGCCTGGTGCACGAAGTCGTCGACACCGTCGAGGAGCTCGTGCCCGCCGCGAAGGCGTGGATCAAGGCGAACCCCGAAGGCGGCGTGCAGCCGTGGGACGTCAAGGGTTACAAGATCCCGGGCGGCACCCCGTCCAACCCGAGCTTCGCGGCGAACCTGCCCGCCTTCCCGGCGAACCTGCGCAAGCAGATCAAGGGCGCCAACATGCCCGCCCCGCGCGCCATCCTGGCCGCGGCGATCGAGGGCGCGCAGGTCGACTTCGACACCGCGATCACGGTCGAGACGCGCTACTTCATCTCGCTGGCGACCGGCCAGGTCTCGAAGAACATGACGAAGGCGTTCTTTTTCGACCTCCAGTCGATCAACTCCGGCGGCTCCCGCCCGGTGCCTGATGCCGCCTCCGCGGGAGGAAATACATCGGCGGGCGGCTTCGAGAAGTTCACGGCCAAGAAGGTCGGCGTCGTCGGCGCCGGGATGATGGGCGCGGCGATCGCGTACGTCTCCGCCAAGGCCGGAATCGACGTCGTGCTCAAGGACGTCACGCAGGAAGCCGCCGAAAAGGGCAAGGGTTACGCGGCCAAGATCGAAGAGAAGGCGCTCTCGCGTGGCAAGACCACGAAAGAGCGTTCGGACGCGCTGCTGGCGAAGATCACGCCGACCGCCGACCCGGCCGACTTCAAGGGTGTCGACTTCGTCATCGAGGCCGTTTTCGAGAGTGTCGAGCTGAAGCACAAGGTGTTCGGCGAGATCGAGAGCATTGTCAACCCCGACGCCGTGCTCGGCTCCAACACCTCCACCCTGCCGATCACCTCGCTCGCCGAGGGCGTGCAGCGGCAGGAGGACTTCATCGGGATCCACTTCTTCTCGCCGGTGGACAAGATGCCGCTGGTCGAGATCATCTGCGGCGAGAAGACCTCCCCGGCCACGCTGGCCAAGGTCTTCGACTACACCCTGCAGATCAAGAAGACCCCGATCGTCGTCAACGACAGTCGCGGCTTCTTCACCTCGCGCGTCATCGGCACGTTCATCAACGAGGCCGTCGCCGCGCTGGGCGAGGGTGTCGAGCCCGCGTCGATCGAGCAGGCGGGCGCGCAGGCCGGGTACCCGGCTCCGCCGCTGCAGCTGATGGACGAGCTGACGCTGACCCTGCCGCAGAAGATCCGCAAGGAGAGCCGCGCCGCGATCGAGGCGGCCGGTGGCACCTGGAACGGGCACGCGTCCGAGGGCGTCATCGACCGCATGGTGGACGAGTTCGGCCGCAAGGGCCGCTCGACCGGCTCGGGTTTCTACGACTACGACTCCGAGGGCAAGCGGACCGCGTTGTGGTCTGGCCTGCGTGACGCCTTCAAGTCGGGCAGCGCCGAGGTCCCGTTCGAGGACCTCAAGGAGCGGATGCTCTTCGCCGAGGCACTCGAAACGGTGAAATGCTTCGACGAAGGCGTCCTGACGACCATCGCCGACGCGAACATCGGCTCGATCTTCGGCATCGGCTTCCCGGCGTGGACGGGCGGCGTCATCCAGTACATCAACCAGTACGACGGTGGCCTCGCCGGTTTCGTCGCTCGTTCCCGCCAGCTGGCGGAGCGCTACGGCGACCACTTCCTGCCGCCGGAGTCTCTCGTCGTGAAGGCCGAGAAGGGTGAGACCTACGAGTAGGTAGGTCGCGGCTTTCCCGATGTGTCATGAAGGGGCCCTTTAGGACGAAATTTGTCCGGAAGGGCCCCTTCATGCAACTCCTCCACTAGAGTCCGCAGCGCTTCTCCGCAAACTCTGCGGGCGACCGTGGTGGTGCACTAGAGTGCGTCGGCGTGGACGAGAAGCGGTGGGGATTCGAGGAAGCCGACGACTGGGAATACCAGGAATTGGGCGGCAAGGCGTCGTCAAAAGCGGTTCCGGCAGCCGAAGATGAGCTGGTCGGACGCGATCCTGACGCGGTGGTCGAGGTCGTCGTGTCGCCGTCCGCCGAGGTGCTCGCAGTTCGGTTGGCACCCCAGTGGCGCAAGTCGGTGGACCCGCGTGGATTGCACACGTGCGCTGTCACCGCGGCCAATATGGCCACTATGCGGGCCTTGTCAGTCGCCGTCGAGCAGGTCGATTTCACCGCCGCGGCGATTCCGCCCCCGGCCGCTCCTAACGGTGCCGACGACGAATCGGCACTGACCACACAGGACATGCAGCGGCTCTTCGACTCGGTCGCCACCGAGCTGGAGCGCTTCACCGAGCAGGCCGCCGAGGTGATGAACCAAACCTCGACGATCAGCAGTGCGGGCGGCCACGTGCAGGGCACCGCTCAACAGGGACAGGTGCTCGGCCTGGACATCGACGCCACCTGGGCGAGCGTGGCCAGGCAGGGCGAGATCGAGAGCGAACTGCTCGAGGTGCTGCGCGGGCTGCGCGCGTCGAGCAGCCCGAACGACTTGTCGGCCGGGCCCACCGGCACCGGGATTTCCGAACTGATGGAACTGGTCGGCGATCCGCAACGGCTGATGCGGCGGCTGGGCTTGCCCGGCTGATCGTTTTCTGCGAAGGGAGGGACCAGGCATGGTGGACATCAAGGCGGCCATGGGCGCCTTGCGTGCCGATGCGGGGATTTGGGATATCGCCGCGCAGGACACGGACGGACCGCGGCAGGCGATCGGGGCGCTCGGGCTCACGCCGTACGACGTTTCGATGTACGGAGTGGACAAGGGCATCGACAAGACTTACGCGGGGGCACAGCAAGCCCTGATGACCATGTTGCAGCAGGCGGCTGAGAACTTTCACAATCTCGCCGGAGCGTTGCGACACGCCGCTGATCTGTACGACCAAGGCGAAGCGGATCACCAGGAGCGCCTTAAGAACGCCGCGGAACCCGGCAACTGACTCAGAGGACGGACACGCTCGTGAATAGCCCTATTGTCCAGCAGGCCGGCGACAAGTCGAAAGAGCTGGAACGGAAGATCCAGGAGTTCTTCGACAAGGTCAACGACGTGCTGGACTGGGTCCCCAGCTTCTTCTCCGACTTGATCGAACCGATCAAGCGGGGCATGGACGCGCTCAAACAGAAGGTGAAGGAGTTCTGGGACCGGGTGAACCAGCTGTTCGATCAGCCTGGCAGCCCGGACCGGTGCCACCAGGTCGCCGCGGAGTGGGTGGACAAGGTCGGCAACATCATCGGGGACATCAGCGGGCATATCGGTCTCGACAAGATGCAGACCAACCTGGACTGGCAGGGGCGCGGGGCCGAGGCCTACAAGGCGGCAGTGCCCGCCCAGGTCAGTGGGCTGAACTCGATCAAGGACCTGGCGAACCAGCTGCGCGGCTCGCTGGACAACCTCGGCAACGGCATCGAGTCGTTCTGGACGGCGATGATCGCGGCGCTCGTGGCCTTCGTCGTCGGCGCGGCCGGGGCCATCATCGCGGCGGCCACCGTGGTGGGCATTCCGGTGGCGATCGGCGCCATCCTCACCGCGGCTGGGGTCTCCATAGCCTTGATCACCACCGCCATCCTTTCGGTGCAGTCGCTGACGAACACCATCTCCACCGAGCAGAACACCATCGCGCAGAAGGTGCACGACCTCGGTACCGAATGGGCCAAGTCGAACGTCGGGGCGATGCAGGAGAAGTCCGACTGGCACGTGATGACCTGATGGTCGTCCAGCGTGTTGTCGGGGTGACCGGCGCGCTTGTCATCGTCATGGCTTTCGTAGTGGCCGCCGCACTGGTCGCGATCGGCATGGCGACCCCTGATGGAACGCACCCCATTTTTTACCTGGGGCTCGCACTGCTCGGTGGCGGCGCGATGTGTCTCCTGCTCTCCGGTGTCGGATCGACGATGGCACGGTCTCGCGAAGCCACCGTGTGGGCGCTGGATCGGCAGTTTTTCGCCAGCGTTCGCCGGATGGTGCTCGTGGCTTGGATTATCGCCATCGTGGTGGATGTGGTGGGCTCCCTCATCGTGGTGCGTGTTCAGCGGGTGCCGGACGAACCGGTCCCGTTGAGCACGGGCACGTTGGTGTCCACCTTTGGCGTGGCCGTACTGACCGTGGTGGTCACCGGTGTGAATTCGTTTGTGACTCGTCGCCTCGTGCCCAGGATGTGACAGATGCCTGCCCAGCAGCCGTACTACCGTCCTCTCGATCCGGTCCGGGTCCGGCGGATAGTGGGTAACGCCATGCCGCTGGGGCTCGGCGCTCTGGTACTGGGCGTGCTTCTCGTCGGTGCGGTGGTCTATTTGGTGTCGGCATGGGTGGCCAAGTCACCTCTGCTGGTGATGACCGTCGGTACCGAAGGAGCCTTGACACTCATCGTGCTGATGTTCGGCTTCCTGACGACGAAAATGCGGTCCACGGTGTCGAACGGCCATCTGGAGATGGTCGCTGCCACCGCGCTGCGGCGGAACCTCCTCGTGCTGTGGAACTTCGGCATGGTCCTCGCCTGTCTTGGCTGCCTCACTCTGGTGATCGGGCTCAGCCTGGTGCGGACGCCGGTCGGCGCGGCGCCGTATCTCGCCGGAACGCTCCCCGCGCTCGTCGCGGCGGTCTATCTGGGCTTCGTCGCGGCGTCGGCGAGCCGCCTCCTGCGCGTCTAGCGGACAAGGACCGGACAGGATCGGCGATGACACCGGTTTGTCGCTTCGAATTCGTTGCGACGCCGCCGGGTTTCGCTAGCGTCCCCGGTCATGCGCCGGTATGCAGTGGTGGCCCTGACCGTGGCCCTCATCGGGTCGATGACAACGATGACGGCCGCGGCGTCGCCCGGATGGGTGACCTCGCCCGCGTCGTACGTCGACCCGCTCATCGGCTCGGCTCGTGACGGCAACACCTTCCCCGGCGCGACCACGCCGTCCGGGATGCTGTCGTGGAGCCCGACCAGTACGCGCGGGGACCAGACCAGCACCGGTGCCGCCAACGGCTACCAGTACGACACCACACGGCTGCGCGGCTTCAGCCTCACGCACGTCGACGGCGCGGGCTGTAACCCTGGCGCGGCCGGGGACATCCCGATCATGCCGATCGCGGCGGACGTCACGAGCTCCCCGAGCGCGGACAAGACAGACGCGATCTACGCGAGCGACTTCGCGCACACCGACGAGTCCGCCAAGCCGGGCCGCTACACACTCGGCCTCGCGAACGGGGTGAAGACCGACTTCGCCGCCACCGACCGCGCTGGGATCGGCACCTTCGCCTTCCCCGCGGACAAGCCCGCGAACCTGCTGTTCCGGACGTCGAACTCACTCAACGGCAGTGAGGACGCCGAGATCCACCTCGATCAGGCGAACCGCCAGGTCACCGGTTCGGTGCTCACGGGCGCGTTCTGCGGCCGACGTGCCAACGGCGGTGTGAACAACCGCAAGACCTACTACCGGCTCCACTTCGTCGCCCAGTTCGACCAGGCTTTCACCGCGACCGGAACCTGGCGCGACGCCCAGCTCGCGCCCGGCGGCACGGACACGACGGGCGGCGAGGGTTACGCGACCGGATCCGCTCGCGCCGGTCGCGGGTCGGGCGGCTACGTCACTTTCGATCCCGCGCACAAGGTGACGATGAAAATCGCCCTGTCGTACGTGAGTCTCGAAGGTGCCGAGCAGAACCTGCGTGCGGAGCTCAGTCCGCGTTCGTCGGTCGAAAGTGTTGCTTCAGCCGCGTCGCGCGCCTGGAACGAGCGGCTTGGCCGCGTCCGGATTGGCGGAGGCACCGAGGGCCAGCGGCAGGTTTTCTACACCGCGCTCTACCACGGGCTCATGCAGCCGAACCTGGTCAGCGACGTCGACGGCCGCTACCTCGGCATGGACCAGCAGGTCCACCGGCTCGAACCGGGGCAGGACGCGCAGTACGGCAACTTCTCCGGCTGGGACCAGTACCGCGCGCAGATCCAGCTGCTGGCACTGCTCGAACCGCGGATCGCCGGGAATTTCGCGCAGTCGTTGTTCAACTACGCCAAGCAGAACGACGGCGTCTGGGATCGCTGGGTGCACGTCAACGGCGCGACTCATGTGATGACCGGCGATCCGTCGGCGGCCACGATCGCGACCTTCTACGCCATGGGCGTGCGCAACTTCGACGTCCGAGGTGCTTTCGAGTCGCTGTACAGGCAGGCGACCGTGCCCCGGCCGGAAGGGTTGCAGGACGGTGGCTGCCCCGGTCAGTGCGTCGGGCAGCGCCCGAATCTGGCGCAGTACCTCACTTCCCACTACAGCGCGAACGACGTCTGCCACTGCTGGGGCGGCGCCGCGGAGACACTGGAGGACTCGGTCGCTGACTTCTCCCTCGCGCAGTGGGCACGGGAACTGGGGCGGGACAAGGAGTATCGCGAGCTGAGCGAGCGAGGTTCCTACTGGCGCAACGTGTTCAACCCCGCGACCGGGTACATGCAGGCCCGCAACCTTGACGGTGGCTGGGTCACGCCGTTCGACCCGGCGAGCGACCGCGGCTTCGCGCAGGGCAGCAGCGCCACCTACACCTGGATGGTGCCGCAGGACGTCACCGGGCTGGCCGCCGCGATGGGCGGCAAGGACAAGGCCGTCCCGCGTCTCGACGCGTTTTTCCACGACGCGCAGGGAAACTGGAAGTTGACCGGCGGCGGCCCGCTCAAATACGACCCGACCAACGAGCCCGGCATCCACGCGCCCTGGCTGTACAACGAACTCGGGCAGCCGTGGAAGACCCAGGAGACCGTGCGCGAGCTGGTGAATACGGTATACACAACCGGACCCGCCGGACTGCCCGGTAACGACGATCTCGGCACGATGTCCGCCTGGTACGTCTTCGCCGCGCTGGGTATCTATCCGCGTACGCCGGGCTCCGCGGAAATGCTCCTGTCGAGCCCGCTCTTCTCGCAGGCGTTGGTGCTGCCGGAGCATGGAGCGCCGACGCTGATCACGGCCACCGGCGATGGCAAGTACGTCCAGAGCGTGCGCCGCAACGGACTTCCGTACCACGACTGGAAGCTTGACGGCGCTTTCCTGCAACACGGTGGCCTGCTGAACTTCCAGCTGTCCACGAACCCGTAATGTAATAACACGGTTCACCACGAGCCGTAACGGGCTTGGCAGCTGTCACGACTCTGGTGCCATGAAGCGCGCTGGTTCGTTCTCCGTTGCCCTTGGCTCCTTCCTGCTCGGCGGTGTGCTGCTGACGGGCTGCAACGTCCCGACCCAGCCCGCGCACTCCGAGGTCACGGCGCCCGTCCCGACTTCCAGCGCCGAATACCCGACTCCGACCTACACCCCGCCGACCGAAACGACCTCTGCCACGCCGACGCCCACGGCGGTGGCTGAGGCCCCTGCCGCTCCCGTCGCGGTCAAGCCCAGCGTGACGCCGAAGCCCGCGCCTGTCCCGAAAAAGACGACGGCCGCGAAGGCGCCCGCGGTGGCGTGTGGAGGCGACTACTACGTCAACTCCGACGGAAACTGCATTCACCGCCCCGAAGCGGCTCCGGGCGCTCCGTCCGGCGCGACCGCACGATGCGGTGACGGCACCTACAGTTTCAGCCAGCACCGCCAGGGCACCTGCTCCCATCACGGCGGTGTCGCCGCCTGGCTCTGACGGGAAAGGCGCTCAGCCGAAGAAATCGAGCAGCGCCTTGGTGACCACTTCCGGCTGCTCCTCCAGGAAGTAGTGCCCGGTCTTCTCCACCAGCGCCACCTGGACGTCGGTGCCCTGCGTCGGCAGGACGGCCTGCATCTGGGCGTAGAACTTGATGTGGGCGAGCCCGAGCATCGGCGCGGTGACCTTGCCGTAGGTCTTCAGGTCCGCGATGTCCTGTGCGAAGGCCTGGTACCAGCCGTTGCCGCCGCGGATGCCGTCCGGCTGGGAGAACGCCCTGGCGTAGACGGCCCGGTCGAAGTCGCTGAAGGCGGCGGGGTTGACCGGCAGGTTGTCGAAGACCCAGTCGATCAGGAACCGGCCGCGCCCGGCCAGCAGCTGTTCCGGCAGTGTCCGGACCTGGTTGAACGCGAACCACCACGGGCTGAACGAGCCCGGCTGCGGGAGCGCCCGGATCTGGAAGTAGCTGTCGTCGGGATGGGTGACGTCGAGGATCGCGACCTTCTTGACCGCCGCCGCGTGGTTGACGGCGAAGCTGAAGGCGACCATCGAGCCGATGTCGTGCCCCGCGATGTTGACCTGGCCGTAGCCGAGTTTCCCGATCAGCTCGAAGATGTCGTTCGCCATCGTTTTCTTGTCGTAGCCCGACTGCGGTTTGTCCGTGCTGCCCCCGCCACGCAGGTCGACGGCGATCACCCGGTAGCGCGCGGCGAGCGCGGGCAGCACCTTGTGGAACTCCCACCAGTTCTGCGGCCAGCCGTGCAGCAGGACGAGCGGCTCGCCCTGCCCGCCGATCACGTAGTGCTGGCGGATTCCGTTCGCCACCACGAAGTTACTGGTGAAACCGCCGGGGAGCGAGCGCGCCAGTTCGGCGTCGGAAGGGACACCTGTCGTGTCGGCGGCCGCCGGGGTGATCCCAGCCGCGGCGAGCCCGCCCGCTGCCGCGCCAGCGCTCATGACGATCGCCTTCCGTCTGCTCAAGGTCATTTCCGCGATCCCCCATGCTCGGTCCGTCCCGGGCCGCGCCCGGCCTGGTCGTGCCAACCTATCCAATCCGCGTTCTCCTATCGTGCGGAGTTCCTCGGCGCGGGAGCGGCCGGGCCGGTGTCACTTGTGGACAGTGGACGAGCAGGTCGAACCACGTGCTGAGCGAGCCGCCGGACAGGGTGAACGCCGCGTCGTTGCCGGGGTCGTAGACCGGACCGATCAGGCGCGTCGTGGCAGGCCTGTCGAGCCACGCCCGGACCTCGGCAGGACTTTCGCTCCGCAGATCCAGGACGTACGCGTTCACCTCGGCTTCGCCCAGCGTGGCTTCGGCGAATTCCGCGGGTGGCGCGGGGGCGAGGTGGGACTCCGCGCCGTGATGGAAGGTCAGGCCCACGGACAGGTGGCCGGAGCCGAGGCTCTCCCGCAGGTAGCTGCCCGCGCTCCGGTGAACGGCCAGTGGCGCCGCCGCGGCCGAGACGATCCGCGGGTCGCCGTTGACAGTGTGCGCCATGCCGCCCCAGTAAACGGTTTTGTGCCCGGTGTGTTCCTGCCACCAGAGGGCGTTCTCCGCCAGGAGTCGTTCGATGTGGCCGAGGTCGCCGCCGTGCGGCGCGACCTTCCGCGGGTGCTCCGCCAGGTTGGCGATCCGAACCGGCTCGGCGGGCTGCCGCTCGTTGTGGCGGCGGATCCAGTGGATCGTGTCAAGCAGTTCGGCCGTGCGCCAGAACGACCGTGCGTCGGCCAGTAGTGCCCGTGGGTCACCGGTTCCGGTGCGGACGTACTGGTCGAGCAGGATGCTCGTCTCGTCGTCGCCCTCCAAAGCGAGCGAACGGAAGCCGAGCTCCTCGACGAGGAATTTCAGTATCCGTTGGGAGACAACGGCAAGCTCGTGGGTGTCACGGGCCGAAACGCCGAGCGTGACGACGCGCGCGTCGCCCACCATTTCGCGTAACGGCTCCAGATCGGTGCCGGGTGCGTCAGGTTCGAGGGTGGTCAGCGGATGAGCGTGCCGCGCGATCCAGCGTGCGGTGGTGATCTCCATGCGATCAGTCTCGTACCTCGACCTTCATTGAGGTCAAGGCGCGCTCAGCGCGGCCAGTGCGTGCCTTGCAGCACCTCGATGCCGGAGTTGAACCGGAGCAGGAGCTCGTAGAACGCGTGGCGGTCCGCCTCGGACCAGCCGGTGACGACCAGGCCCAGCCTGCGCCGGTAGTGCTCACGGTCTTCCCGGAGTTTCCGGGCTCCCTCGGCGGTCGGCCTCAGCTTGCGCGCGAGGCCGCCGTCGGGGTCCGGGATGCGTTCCGCGAGGCCCTGGCGCAGCAGCGCGGCGACCTGCCGGTTCACCGTCGAGACGTCCAGCCGGAAGGCGTCCGCCAGCTCGCGCAGCGACATCGGCTGCTGCGCCTCGAGCCGGGTGAGCAGCAGGTACGCCGATTTCTCGAGGACACCGGGCTCGCGAGTGCTGCCGGGGAGGACCTGATGCCTGCCCAGCAACGTCAGCTCGCGCTCGATACCGGCAAGGAAGTCGTGTCGATCACGAACGGCTCGATCCGGGCTCATGGGTATGTATCTCGCCGCTTTGGCGGGCCTCGGGCTCACCGCACTCGTCCCGCGCGCTGTGGAGGCCAAGGAGCTCGTCCCCGCGTAGGTTCAGCCGGGGTTAGGGTCGTGGCCGCATGATCATCGCGGCCAGGTAGTAGGCGCACGGAACGTCGGCGGGGTTGGCGAACCGGTGGAGCTGGTCCGCCTCGAAGTACGCGGAATCGCCCGCCTCCATGAGAACGGTCCGCTCGCCGATCGTCAGCTGGAGCGTTCCCTCCTCCACGGCCAGGTACTCGTGCGAGCCCCTCGCGTAGGCGGGGAACTCCCCGGCGTCGCAGTGCGGCGGCAGCGTGAGGCGCACGAGCTCGAAGTTGACCCCCGCGACGACGGGTGACAGGACCACCCGCCGCCAGCCGTCAGCGTGATCCGCGCTTTCCTGCTCGTCGCGGCGGCGGACGACGAGCCGCCGGTCGGACGCGTCCTCGAGCAAGGCCGTCAGGCTGACTTCCAGGCCATCGGCGATGCGAGCCAGGACGACCACGGTGGGTGCCTTCGCGGCGCGCTCGATCGCCGAAAGCATGCTGACGCTCACGGAACAGCGTTCGCCGAGCCCCGCGAGGGACAGGCCCCGTTCCGCCCGGAGCCGTTGCAGCCGCTGAGCGAGTTCGGCGAGATCAAACATTGCGCTATAGTAGAATTATGGACACTATAGTGCAAATGCGGCCTGCTCGATCGGGGGACCTCGGCCGTGTCGCCGAGATCTACGCCCACTACGTGCACAACACCACCATCACCTTCGCGGAGACCGAGCTCACGGCGTCGGAATGGGAGAGCCGATTGGCGCAGGGTTTGCCGTTTCTCGTCGCGGAGTCCGGCGGCTCGATCGTGGGCACGGCGTACTGCTCGCCCTGGAAGTCCAAGAGCGCCTACCGGTACACCGTGGAGAACACGATTTACCTCGCGCCCGCTGAGGTCGGCCGCGGCACGGGCACGCTCCTGCTGCGCGAGCTGATCGCGCTCTGCGCCGAGGCCGGGCTGCGTGAGCTCGTCGCCGTGATCGCAGGCACCGGCGAGTCCGCGTCGGTCAAACTCCACGAGCGGTGCGGTTTCGAGCACGCGGGACGGCTGCGCGGCGTCGGCGTGAAACACGGGCACACGCTGGACACCGTCCTGATGCAACTGCACCTGAATGGCGTAAATCACTGAAAGATCGTCCCGGAAGGCAACCCGCTCGCGTGCGTGACGTCTTCATCTGTGAGAGCGACGGGGGTCGCTGGTAGCAGGGGAGAACATGAAGAAGTCTTATGTGGCAACGGGTCTTGCTGTCGTCTCGGCTTGCGTCGCGCTGAGTGGGGTGGCGCAGGCGAGCCCGGCGCGAGCGGTGCTGAGCGGGGACGGGTACCACGGGCTGAAGCTCGGCATGTCCGAAGCGGGGGCGAAGAATTCCGGAGTATTGCTGGGAACTCCGTGGGACGACGGCACGTGCGACCGCTACCAGACGGTCGACCGTCCCGACGACCAAAGGGCCGTCGCCCTTTCCCATCAGCTCGGGGTTGTGGAGGAAAGGGCACCGCGTTCGGCGCGCACGCCGGAGGGGATCGGCGCGGGCTCGACGGTCGCTCAGATCAAACGGAAATACGCCGACGCGCAGTCGTACCGCAACGGTTTCACTGCGCGGGTGCCGGGATACGCGGACCGGTTCTACACGTTCTGGGTCGAAGGCAGCGACGGCAGCGGCAACTACCCGGACAGCGCCAAGGTCACCGACATCGCACTCAGCTCGGTGTCGTTCGACTGTCCCCTGCTCGGCGACTGAAGTCCGTGAATCTAAACCACCTTGAGGGACTCGGGTCCCTCAAGGTGGCCTTGACGTCAGCTCAGTTGAGCGGCGGCACCACGTGGCTGCGCTAGATTCGGAGAATGACGACGTCGGCTGAGGTGCACACAGACGCGCAGCTTCTCTATCTTTCGATCGACCTTGGCGACGCACCGCCGTTCCGGTTCTTCCGTGAGCAGGTCGACGCTTTGGATGTCTTGCAGCAATATTGCACATTGCTGACTACCGGAATCTATTATGTGGGCTCTTCGCGGGACTCATCCAGTAAGGACGCGACCGCGGCCATGCGGGGACACTACGGTCCGATCAAAGTGGTCCGATCAAAGTGGTCCGGACATCGATGGCGAGTCCGTGGATCACCGTGCTCGCTGATGTCGTCGAGCATTCCCGCCCGGTGGCGTACACCGTCGGCAGTGTTTTCGCCCTGCAACGACTCTTGCGCATGGTGATGGAGTGGCAGGTCCATCGGCAGGAGTTGGACGAGCGTCGACACCAGGCAGAAAAGGCCGACCGGTCAGAGATCGATCAGATCCTGAGGCGTCATCTTCGGGCTGAGCAGGCGTTGGGTTCACTCGCGGGCAGACCGACCTTGCCCGAGGACCTTGATGAGGCCGCCGAGGCGCTGACGAAACTCGGCCCGGTGCTGGCCGCGGAGATGGTCGATCCCGATGACCGGCGCGCGGCCTTGGACTAGTACTACAGAGCTAGATCTTTGCGTGTCGGTTCGTGATATCGGCTGCTGGTTGTGCGAGTGTTTGCGTGTGACCATTCCTTCTGCTGGGCGGGCTGGCGTCGCGGGCGGTGCGACTCGGGAA
>NZ_JAYMZS010000038.1:0-5720 GCF_035828755.1 Amycolatopsis sp. H20-H5
GGATGCTGTCGCGGGCCGGGTCCTCGGAGGTCTCGACGAACACGACCGTCGGCTCGACCCCGGCGCTGAACAGCAGCTCCGAGTCCAGGCCGAACATGGTGTCGAAGTTCGCTGTCTTCGCAGACCACAGCGCGAAGACGTCCTCCAGCCGGTTGCGCTCGGCGACCAGCAGCGCGGCGATGCTCAGCGCCTCGCTGAGCGACCAGCCACTGCGGTGGCGCTGGGTCTCCTGCTCCAGCAGGTAGACGAGGAAATCGGCGTCGGAGTCCCCGCAGTCGAGCAGGAGTTGCTCCAGCACGGCTGCCCGCTCGTCCGCGTGCGCGTCCAAAGTCGGTTCGTCGGGCGCCTCGACGAACGCGAGCGCGTCCCAGCGCTGACGGTCGTCGCGCCACCAATTGAGGTCTGGCCTCGATGGGCTGCTCATCGGCGTCCCCTTCCCGCGGCGTGGCCTTGCCCCCAAGACTCCAACCTTCGCCGCCCCGGAGCAAGCCCTCGGTTAAGGTCACCATCGGATAACCGAGGGGGCCACCGCACGATGTCGTTCATTTCGCCGCTGTTCTTGTGGTACTTCCTGCCGGCGGTACTGCTCGCCGTGCTGGTCTTCCCCCGCCGCTGGCGCAACGGAATCGTCGCCGTCGGCAGCCTGCTTTTCTACACGACCGGGGGCGGCCCGTTCATTCTGCTACTGCTCGCGTGCATGGTGGTGAACTTCCTCGCCGGGCCCGCGCTGGAGCCCAACGCGTGGGATCTGCAGAACACCCGGCGGCGACGGCTGCTGATCGGCGTCATCTCCTTCGACGTCGGGATGCTGGTGGTCTGGAAGTACGCCGGCTTCGCCACCCAGCAGATCGCCGCGTTCGCGCGCCTGTTCGGCGCGGACCTCCCGGTGGTGAACCTGCTGCTGCCGATCGGGATCTCGTTCTACACGTTCCACCACATTTCGTACGTGGTGGACATCTACCGCGGCGAGCGCCGCGCGCTGCGCGACCCGATCTCGTTCACCGCGTACATCGCGATGTTCCCGCAGCTGGTCGCCGGGCCGATCGTGCGCTACCGCGAGATCGCCGACCAGCTGCCCCAGCTGCGCTCGCACCGCCTCGACGACATCGCCGCCGGGTTCCCGCGGTTCGCGCTCGGGCTGTGCAAGAAGACGATCTTCGCGGACTCGCTCAGCCCGATGGTGGAGGCCTGTTTCGCCACCCCGCCCGACCAGATGACGTTCGCGACGGCGTGGCTCGGCGCCATCGGCTACACCCTGCAACTGTTCTTCGACTTCTCGGGTTACTCCGACATGGCGATCGGCATGGGCCGGATGCTCGGCTTCCGGCTGCCGGAGAACTTCGCGCGGCCGTACTCCTCGGTGACCATCACCGAGTTCTGGCGCCGCTGGCACATGTCGCTGTCTCGCTGGTTCCGCGACTACGTCTACATCCCGCTGGGCGGCAACCGCACCGGCGCGGGCCACACGTACCGGAACCTCTGTGTGGTGTTCGTGCTGACCGGTTTCTGGCACGGCGCGCAGTGGACGTTCCTGGTGTGGGGGATGTACCACGGCGCCCTGCTGATCGTCGAGCGCGCGTTCGGCTACGACACCACCCCGGCCGGGCCGGTCGCCCGCGTCGCGCGTCGCGCGCTGACGTTGCTGCTGGTCGTGATCGGCTGGGTGCTGTTCAAGTCGGCCGACCTCGCGCACGCGCTCGGCATGATCGGGCACATGCTGCTACCGGACTTCACCGGCCTCGGCGACGTCGTTTCGGCGGCGCTGACGAACCAGCGCCTGATCATCCTGGTCGCCGCGATGGCCATCTTCTTCCTGCCCTCGCACCCGGTCACCGGCCCGCTGCTGGAGTCGTCGCGCAGCCGCCCGGCGAACGCGCTGCGGATCGGCGTGATGACCGTCGGCCTGGTCTACGCGGCTATCTTGGCCGCGACCGGCACTTTCAGCCCGTTCCTCTACTACCAGTTCTGAGGCCTCATGGGCATCTTCGGACTTGACCACCGGACGGCCGAGTACCGCACACAGACGGCGTTCACCCGGCCGATTGGGGCGTACCGCAGGTTGATGGCGCGTCGTCGGCTGCACCCGGCACCCGGGATCTACGCCCTCGCCGCGCTCGGCGGCGTGCTGCCCGGGATCGGTGCCCAGCTCGCGTTCGGATGGCCGTGGTGGGCCGTCGCGATCCTCGTTCCGGCCGCGGTGTGGGCTTTCTTCTTTTCGACCGTCATTCGGGGCGGGCACTCAGCGTAGTGAGCGTTCGCACGAATGCGAGCCGGGCAACCGGCCAACTCAGCTGACGACCGCTGAGCGCGTCTTCCTGATTTCGAAGAAAACCGATAGTCGGTAAATCATCGCCGAGCGTGACTTCGAGCCTGAATGCTATCCCCCGAATTTCTTATTTCCCCGGTCACCCGAGGCGCGTAGAGTAGCTCTCCGCACTCGAACAGACACGCAACGCGTTCGTCCGTTCGGGTGGCCCTAGGAGGTGAAATGCCCGCGGAAGCCCCTCGGCTCCGCCGAACACCGCTGCAGGAGATCTTCTGGACCAGAACCAGTCTGCTGCTGGTGATTCTGGTCGTCGTCGCGGGGTCCAGCCTGTGGATCTCGAGCACGATGGATCCCGGCGCCGGAAAGACACTGATCAACGCACTCGGGACCGGAACACTGATCTCCGCCGTGGTCGGCTTCGGCCAGACCCTGATCACCGCCGCCGCGTCGCAGAAGGCGCTGGTGACCCCGCTGATCGAGGAAAGCCGCCGCGCACTGCAGGAATTGAGCGCGGAGTACCGTTCACTGAACAAGGAGTTCTTTCCCACCAACGTGTTCGAGGCGACCACCGACCCCGACCCGGCGTTCAACCGGGTACTGATGGCCGACCTCGGCGCCACCAGGCAGTACTTCTTCCGCGGCTTCTCCGGCAGGCACGCCGCGGCCCGGTTGTTGTTGTCCCGCACGGAAAGAGAGTTGCGCGCGGTCATCGCCGACCCGCGCGACGCGGGCGCGATCAGCGGGCGGGCCCGCTACCTGCTGCGCCGCGAAGAGGCCGGGGTCGACTACGAAAGCATCCAGCAGCGGCTCAACGACGAGATCCGCATCGGCCTGGTGGGGCTGTTCCTGGCCCGCAGCCGCTGCGCGCAGGTGGACATCACCGTCATCGCCGACCCGCCGCTGGACCGGCTGGAGATGTTCGACGACAGCGTCTGGGTGACGCTGTACAGCGACATCCGCGGTGCCACCACGCTCTACCCGCGGACGTTACGTTTCACCGAGGGTTCCTTCCTCTACAACATGGAACGCTCGGAGTTCTTGCGGGTGTCACAGTCCAGGACCGGCCGCCACTTCCTGATCACCCCCGCGACGACGCGGCCGGATTTCCTTGCCCTGTTCGAAAAAATCACCGGATCCGCCTTGTCCGAGGAGCAGTTCCGTGAGCTGGAGGCCAAGTTCCACGACTTCCGCACGGAATTCTCCGCCGTAGCCGAGCTAGGGAGTTGAGTTCGCCTTGCTCACTCGCCTGTCCCCCTTGACCGAACTGGCGAAACGCCTGCGTTCCGCGGGCTTCCCGCTTTCACAGGATTGGCGCACCGTCGACGCCTGGTTCCGGCCGTGGGTGGAACAGACCGACCTGCGCCAGGAACTCCGCGGCCACCTGCACGACCTCCGCCCCGAAAGCGCCGACGCGCTGCTCAGCAGATCCAGGGAGACGACCACTCACTTCGCCTGGTGCCTGCTCGATTCACCGGCCGACCCGTTTTCGTTCTGGCTGCACGAATACAAACGCCAGGAGGACTGGCGGGAGGGCTACGCCGATTCCGTGCACAACCACAGGTACCACTTCTGCACCACGATTCTCCGCGGCAGCTACCTGCACGAGCGCTATTCGACCCGGCTCGACGAACAGAGCGGGTTGATCACGTCGGTGCGGCTCAGAAGGCGTGCCCTTTGTCAGGAAGGCGCGTCCGTCGTCATGCTCGCCGACGAATTCCACCGCATCCCGGAGGCGGCCGAAGGGACGATGACGTTCCTGGTGAAATCACGCCCGGTGAGCCCTTCCAGCCTTTCCTACGACCCAGCGACCGGGATCGGGCATCGCCACGTCCCCGTCGAGGTCCGATTGGGGGAACTGGCTGAGCGCATCTAGCTACACACCGGCGTCAAAGGCGCTTACCATTACTCCACCCGTCTGTCCGAACGGCCGGGATCGGAGAGGTATATGCGCGCGCAGGAGAACACGATCAAGTCCAGCGTCGTCGACGCCGTGGAAGACCGGGTGCACCAGCTGTGCTGGCGCTACGCCGACCGGCTGCCGTTCCACGGCTGGCACCACGTGAGTTTCGTGCGCGCGAAAGCGGTCGGATTCGCGGGTCACAACGGCGCGGACGTCTCCGTCGTGGAGACAGCGGCATTGGTCCACGACGTGAACTATCTCGTGCGGCGCAACTCACCGGCCGCCGCGGGGAGCGATCTGCGGCTCGGCCTGCTGGCCGACTGCGGCGTCAGCGACGACGCGGCGCGCTGGATCGACGCGATCATCGACGAGGCCGAGATGGCGAACCGCGGCCGGCACATCTCGCTGGAAGCACAGGCGCTCAGCGACGCGGACACGCTGTTCAAGGCGCTGCCGGTGACCCCGGTCGTGCTCGCGCACCGGTACCTCAGCGAAAACGGGCTGAGCCTCGCCGAGCTGGCGGACAAGATCGTCGGCGAGCAGGGCGACGTCCACGACAGCGGTTACTACTTCTACAACCCGGACGCCGCCGCGATGTACTCGCGCTGGGCGACGGCGAACCTCCAGCTGTGGCGCTGCATCAAGGAAGCCGTCGACGACCCGACAGTCGTCGAGCTGCTCGACGCCGTGAGCGCGGTCGACACCGCCACCGCGGCCGCTTCCTGACGCAATGCGTCGACGAGTCGTGGTCTCTCGCGCGTAAGAGACCACGACTCGTCGACGAGTTGCGGGCTGAAACTCGGGCTAGCGCTGGCCGTAGCCGCGCAGCTTGTCGACGACGTGCTCGATCTCCTCGGGCGGCAGGAGGGCGGGGGTGCCCGCGGATCGGGCGAGCAGCCACAGCTGGCAAACCCACTCGAGCTGCTGCGCCCGGCTGTACGCGGACGCGAGGTCTTCGCCGTAGGTGATGGTGCCGTGGTTGGCCAGCAGGCAGCCGCGACGGCCCCGCAGTGCGACGAGCATGGCGGCGGCGAGCTCGGCCGTGCCGTAGGTGGCATACGCGGCGACACGGACGCTCGGGCCGATGGCCGCGAGCATGTAGTGGATCGGCGGCACCTCGGGAACCAGCGTGGAAACCGCGGTCGCGTGCACCGAATGGGTGTGCACGACGGCGGTGATCGGCCTGCCA
Source organism: Amycolatopsis sp. H20-H5 (assembly GCF_035828755.1). Lineage (NCBI taxonomy): Bacteria > Bacillati > Actinomycetota > Actinomycetes > Pseudonocardiales > Pseudonocardiaceae > Amycolatopsis > Amycolatopsis sp. H20-H5. The sequence continues at coordinate 5,356 of NZ_JAYMZS010000038.1, forward strand.
CCGGGGTCGGCCGCGTCCCGGTACACGCTCAGGTGCATCGGCAGTTCGCTCGTCGGCCGCAGCGAACCCGCGACCACCGTGCCGCCGAGTCCGACCACCGGGACGTCCTCGGGCGTGAGCGTCGCGTAGTCCACGCCGGTGGGTGTGACGGCGACGAGCTCGCCCGACCTGGCCGAGACGTTGCCCGAGGTGCCGACGGCGAGGCCGTCCGCACTCATCCTCCGCGCGAACTCACAGACAGCCGCCCGTTCCGCCGCCAGAATCACCCGATCCTCCCGTCCGATCCAGTTGCCCCTGAAGGCCACCTTCACGGCGTTTTACGCCGTGAAGGTGGCCTTCAGGGGCAGTCGAAGTCGGGCTACTTG
>NZ_JAYMZS010000038.1:5730-72712 GCF_035828755.1 Amycolatopsis sp. H20-H5
GGCCTCGGCGGGTGCCAGGAGGCGGATCGCTTCCTGGACGGCGACGTCGGTCGCGGCCAGCCGGTCGGCGACCTTCGCCCGCAGGGCCAGGGCCAGCTTCCGCTGCTGGGTGGCCTCGGTCTGCTTCGAGTTCGCGTCGGCCAGCGCGGCCGCGGCCTGCTCCCTGCGGGTCTTGACCTCTTCAGCGGCACCCCGCTCGGCTTCGGCGCGCTTCGCCGCGGACGCCTCCTCGGCCTTCTTGTCGGCGGCGGCACGCGCGCGCTGGGCCTCGGCGTCCTGCTCTTCGCGCTTCTTGGTTGCGGCGGCGGCCGCCGCAGCGATCTCCGCACGGCTTTCGGCGAGCAGCTTCTCGCGCTCGGCCTGGGCCTCCTTCGCGAGCTTGTCCATATTCCGCTGGGATTCGTGGGCGTACTTGTCCGCCTCGGAGCGGGTGGATGTCGCGTCGGCTTCGCCTGCCGAGCGGAGATCGGCGATCTCCTCCTCGGCGAGCTGCATCATCATGCGGACGCGCTCGGCCATCGCGCCCGCGCCGGACGGGCTGGAACTCATCCTGACCAGGGCGGCCTTCGTGTCGGCGAGCTCCTTCTGCGCGTAACTCAGCGACTTCGACAGCTCGGAGGCCGTCGCGACCGCTTCATCGCGCTTGCGCGCAGACGCCTTGAGCTCGGCCTCCAGCTTCGCGAGGCGTTCGTCCACCTGGTTCTGGTTGTAACCGCGCATGCCGACGGCGAACTGGGCCGTCCTCGCCGCGGGCTGGGACTTCTCGGGAGCGACCATGCGCACACCTTAGTGAGCCAGCGGCTGACCGCAAGTACCGCCAAACGGCTGTACTCACCGATTGGCGCTCCCGGATCGGCTTGGCATCGTGCACTGTTGACAGGTCGTTAGCAGCGCGGCGAGGAGGCCTGGTTGAACGTCTCGGCAATCCTCGACGACATCGGGCGGCACTGGCACGTCTACATCACGATGCCTTTCATCGCCGCGCTCATCGGCTACCTCACCAAACGCGTGGCCATCGAGATGATGTTCAAGCCGCTGGAGTTCGTCGGCGTCAAGCCGATCTTCGGCTGGCAGGGCGTGATCCCGGCGAATTCACGGCGGATGGCCACCACGGCTGTCGATCTGTTGACCAGGAACCTGGTCGACCCGCAGGAGATCTTCTCGCGGCTCGACCCCGAGGAGATGGTCAAGGAGCTCGAAGAGCCGCTGCTGAAGGCCGTCGACGACGTCACGCGCGAAGTCATGGAGCAGTTCCAGCCCAGGCTGTGGGAACTCATGCCCGTCCGCGCCCAGCAGTTGCTGATCGACCGGGTCCGCGCGCAGGCGCCGAAGGTCGTCGCCCGGCTGATGCGGGAGGTTTCGACCAATATCGACGAGGTCCTCGACGTCGACGACATGCTGATCGAGGCCATGGTCCGCGACAAGGCGCTGACCTGCCGCCTGATCAAGGAGGTGGCGACGCCGGAGTTCAAGTTCATCGCGCGGTCCGGGATCTACTTCGGGTTCGTCATCGGGCTCGTGCAGTTCGTGGCCTGGGCGCTGACGAAGGAGCCGCTGATCATGCCGATCTTCGGCTTCTTCACCGGCCTGATCACCGACTGGCTCGCGCTCAAGATGATCTTCTACCCGCGAGCGCAGCGCGGTTTCCTGTTCTTCCACTGGCAGGGCATGTTCCAGAAGCGCCGCAAGGAGGTCGCCCGCGACTACGGGACGCTGATCGCGGACGAGGTGCTCACCGTCCGCAACGTGATGGAGGCCGTGCTCACCGGCCCGAAGTCGGACAAGCTGTTCACGATGATCCAGCGAGAGGTCCAGCGGACCATCGACGCGCAGGCCAGCCTCGTGAAGCCGCTGGTCGCGCTGACCGTCGGCGGGCGGCAGTACCAGGAGATGAAGAAGACGGCCGCGGCGAAGGCCATCGAGTACCTGCCCGAAACGGTGAAACACGTGGAGAGTTACGCCACCAACGCGCTCGATGTCCGCAACACGATCTCCGAAAAGATGCAGCAGCTGACCCCGATCGAGTTCGAAGGCATCCTCCGGCCTGCCTTCAAGCAGGACGAATGGAAGCTCATCGCGGTCGGCGCGATCATCGGCGGCCTCGTCGGCGAACTGCAGGTCCTGCTCTTGCTCCACTAACCCACCACGGCCCCACCACGGCCTCAACGGAGGCGCTGCACGCCGCTGGCTCAATCCCGGATACGGTCTCGCTCAGCGAGACACGGGGAGGCCTGGAAAGTGGACGCCGTCGTCGCCGACTTCGGCGAGCACTGGCAGGTGTACGTCACCATGCCGTTCGTAGCGGCGCTCATCGGCTATGTCACCAAGCGGGTGGCCATCGAGATGATGTTCAAGCCGGTCGAATTCGTCGGCCTCAAGCCGTTTCTCGGCTGGCAGGGCGTGCTCCCGGCGAACGCCGAGCGGATGGCGTCGACGGCCACCGAGATGCTCACGAACAACCTCATCGACCCTCAGGAGATCTTCGCTCGGCTCGATCCGGCGCAGATCGCGAAGGAGATCGAGCAGCCGCTGCTGCGGGTCGTCGAGGACGTCACGCGTGAGGTGATGGAGCAGTACCAGCCCAGAGTGTGGGAAGTGCTGCCGAACTCCGCGCAGCAGCTGCTGCTCAAACGCGTCCAGTCCGAGGCGCCCAAGGCGATCACGAAGATCATGCGGGAGATCTCGGAGAACATCTCCGACGTCCTCGACCTCAAGCACATGGTCGTCGAGAACCTGGTGCGCGACAAGGCATTGCTCAACCGGCTGATCCGCGACATCTCACGCCCGGAGATGCGGTTCATCGCGCGGTCCGGGATCGTCTTCGGCTGCTACCTCGGCTGCGTGCAGCTGCTCGTGTGGGCGCTGACGAAGTCGCCGATCGTGCTGCCGCTGTTCGGCCTCGGCATCGGCTGGCTCACCGACTGGCTCGCCCTGAAAATGATCTTCCTGCCGCGCGAACCCCGGCGATTCTTCGGTTTCTACACCTGGCAGGGCGTGTTCCAGAAGCGCCGCGACCAGGTCGCGGCCGACTACGGCGACATGATCGCGCGCGAGATCATCACCATCCCCAACCTGCTGGAAGCCGTGCTGCGCGGCCCGAAATCGGACCGGTTGTTCGCGATGATCACCCGCGAGGTGCGGCGCACGATCGACGCGCAAGCCAGCGTCGTCAAGCCGTTCGTGGCGATCGCCGTCGGCACGCGGCGTTTCCAGGAGATGAAGCAGACGGCGGCGACGAAGGCCGCGGAGCGTGTCCCGGAGACCATCCGGCACGCGGAGACGTACGCGATCAACGCGCTGGACGTGCGGAACACGATAGTCGACCGGATGCGGCGACTCAGTCCGCTGGAGTTCGAAGGCCTGCTGCGTCCCGCTTTCCGGCAGGACGAGTGGAAGCTGATCGCGGTCGGCGCGTTCATCGGCGGGCTCGTCGGCGAACTCCAGGTGCTCGTCCTGCTCCACTGACCCACCGCCACCTCGACGGAGACGCGACGCGGCGCTCCGCCTGAGATACGGTTTCCCTCTCAGCTCTGGTGAGGAGATCGTGTGGACGCCGTCCTGGCCGACCTCGCCGAGCACTGGCCGCTCTACGCCGCCATCCCGTTCATCGCCGCGCTCATCGGGTACGTCACCAAGCGCGTCGCCATCGAAATGATGTTCAAGCCGCTCGAGTTCGTCGGCCTCCGGCCGCTGCTCGGCTGGCAGGGCGTCGTGCCGAAGCACGGCGGGCGGATGGCGGCGGTCGCGACCGAGCTGCTGACGTCGAACCTGCTCGACATCAAGGAGATCTTCGCCAAGATCGATCCGGCGATCATCACCCGCGAGATCGAGCAGCCGCTGCTGCGGGCCGTCGACGGGATCGCCCGCGAGGTGCTCGAGAAACACCATCCGCGACTGTGGGAGATCATGCCGACGATGGCGCAGGAGCTGCTGATCAAGCAGGTCCAGGCGTCGACGCCCCGGCTGGTCGCCGAGTTCATGGACGAGGTCCGCGAGCATCTCGAGGACGTCCTCGACGTCGAGGACATGACCGTGCAGCGGCTCACGAGGGACAAGGCGCTGCTGGTCCGGCTGATCCGCGAAACCTCGCGGCCGGAGATGACGTTCATCGCGCGCTCGGGCATTTTCTTCGGCTTCGGGCTCGGCCTGATCCAGGCGGTGACCTGGGCGTTGACGAAGGAACCGCTGGTGCTGCCGATCTTCGGCGGGTGCATCGGGCTGTTCACCGACTGGCTGGCGATCAAGCTGATCTTCCTGCCGCGCGAGCCGGTCCGGGTCGGCCGCGTCCTCGTGCAGGGCAAGTTCCAGCGCCGGCGGGCCGAGGTCGCGCGGCAGTACGGCGAGCTGATCGCCAACGAGGTGCTGACGGTCGGGAACCTGCTCGACGCGATCCTGCGCGGGCCACGCTCGGATCGGCTGCTCGCCCTGGTGGAACGGCTGGTGGACGAGGCCGTCGACGAGCAGACGAGCCGCGCGAAGCCGATGGTCGCACTGGCTGTCGGCGGGCAGAAGCTCCGCGAGATCAAGCACGCGGCGGCCGAGCGGGCGCTCGCCGAGCTGCCCGCGACAGCGCGCTACGCCGAGGGTTACCTGACCGAGGCGATGGACGTCGCGAAGATGGTCGAGCAGCGGATGCTCGCGCTGACGCCGCTGGAGTTCGAGGGCCTGCTGCGCCCGGCGTTCCGGCAGGACGAGTGGAAGCTGATCGCCGTCGGCGGCTTCATCGGTTTCCTGGTCGGCGAGCTCCAGGTCCTCCTCATGCTCGGCTGACCGCCGCAACTCGTCGACGAGTTGGGTGGTTGTGGGCTGGTGACTCACCCGGAAGGATTACGGTTGGGAGGTGGCGTCCGAACCCCAGCAGCAACTACCCGCGGTCCACGAGGCCTGGCTGCCCCGTGAGCACGCCCTGCACCGTCCCCGTCACGGCGGCAGGCAGCTGACCGCGCTGGTCAGCGCGCTGCTGTTCTTCACCACCCCGGCCCTGCTCTGGGTGTTCGGTGTGCGGCCGGGCGAGATCGAGAACCACAAGCTCGCGAGCTTCCCGAGCGTCGCCAGCGGCTGGAGCTTCTTCACCGACCTGCCGACCTGGGCCGTCGACCAGCTGTCGTTCCGCGGCGGCGCGATCGCCGCCGCCGACGGCATCAGCCGCGGCCTGTTCGGCGAGGACGCCCCACTCGACCAGTCCCTGCCCCCGCTCGCGGGCCCGATCCCGGTCGCCCCGCCACCCGCCCAGCCGAAGACGGCGCCCGCGCCGACCGGCTCGCCGAACAGCCAGGCCGGGTACCGCCGGGTCGTGCAGGGACTCGACGGCTGGCTCTACTACGGCTACGACGCCGACGCTAAGTGCGAGCCCTCACGCGAACTCTCGGAGACGATCGACAAGATCAACGAGCTCCGCAATGCCGTCGAAAAGTCCGGCCGCAAGTTCGAGTTCGTCATAGCGCCGGACAAGTCGACGATCGTCCCGCAGTTCCTGCCCGGCACGTACCCCGGCAAGGACTGCGCGCAGGCCGCGCAGGCGACCACCTGGAACCGGCTGACCACCGAAACCGGCGCGCTGGACCTGCGACCCGAGCTGAAGGCGTCCGAGGGCCGCATCGGCCACCCGATCTACCCATCCAACGACACCCATTGGCTGGACGAGGGCGGGCTGGTGATGACCCGCGGCATCGCGAACGCGATCCAGCCCGGGATCACCCGGTCGTGGCTCAGTACGCCGGTCGGCAAGTACGACACCGCCGCCGACCTGCCGCCGCTGATCAACAAACAGGGCACCAAGACGAACACCCTCTACAGCCTGATGCCCGATGGCGTGGTCGAGCGCGCCGGCGAGCCCAACGGCGACATCGACAGGCCGGTGTACCGCTCCGCGAGCCCGCTGCTGGGCACGGTGAACCAGAAGACGCTGATCTACGGCGACTCGTTCACGAAGGCGTCTTCGCGCTACCTGTCAGGCGCGTTCACGAACCTGACGATGCTCGCGCACTTCACCCAGAAGACCAGCCGGGCCGAGGCAGTGGACGAGTTCGTCAACGCGCAGGTCGTGGTGGTCGAGGCCGTGGAACGCAGTGTGGCGGGCGGTCAGCTGGCGTTCATCGACGACGGTTTCCTCAGCGCGGTGAAGCCAGCGCTGGCCGCGCATCCCCGCTAGGCGGATCCGCCTGACTGCAGTGATCCCTGAAGGCCACCTTCACGGCGTTTAACGCCGTGAAGGTGGCCTTCAGGGGCGAGCAGTCACGAGCTCTTGCTCCGCCACCACTCGCACCCGAGTGCTCCGGGCGCGCGACCACGCGATCACGCGGCAGGCCAGGTAGATCAGGAACGAGATCGTCGTGACGAACGCGCTGACCGGAAGGCCCGGCGCCAGCGACAGGATGATCCCGCCCAGCGCGGCGACCTCGGCGAACACCACCGCGAGCACGGTCGCCTTCCAGGGGCTGGAAGTGACGCGCGCGGCCGCGGCGGCCGGGGTCACCATCAGGGCCACCACCAGCAGTGAGCCGACGACCTGGACGCTCAGCGCGGTCGAGACGCCGACCAGTAGCGCGAACACGATCGTCAGCGTCTTGATCGGGACGCCGCGAGCGACGGCGACGTTGCGGTCGACGCTGGCGAACAGCAGGGGCCGGTAGACCGCCGCGAGCGCCAGGAGCACGAAGATCGCGGCGCCGATCAGCATGGTCAGGTTCGTCGAGTCGATCGTGATGATCTGGCCGGTCAGGATGCCGAACTTGTTACCCGACCGTCCTTTGTAGAACGACAGCAGCAGGACGCCCATGCCGAGCCCGAACGACAGGATCACGCCGATCACGGAGTCGCGGTCGGAATCCCGCGCGCCGAGGATGCCCAGCAGCAGCGCGGCCACCACGGCCCCCGCCAGCGCGCCGTACTCGACGCCGATGCCGAGCAGCAGCGCACCCGCCGCGCCGGTGAAGGCCAGCTCCGCGGTGCCGTGCACGGCGAACGACATCCGGCGCATCACGACCAGCGGCCCGAGCACCCCGGCGACGAGCCCGAGCACCGCCGCCGCGATCAGCGCGGTCTGAACGCCGTCGAGCCCGAGCAGGTCGATGGTCTTGCCGAAGTCGAAAAGACTGTTCAAGGGGTCAGCTCACTCGCTCGGCCGCGTCGTGTTCGCGCAAGTCGTGTTCGTGGTGGTGCGGCTCGGACTCACACAGCGCGCTCTGCGCCCCGGCGACGTGGATCTGGCCGCCGACCTTGAGCACCTCGATCCGCGTGCCGTAGAGCTCGGACAACGTCTCCGAGTTCATCACCTCGTCGGGTTTCCCGATGCGGAACTGCCCGTTCACCAGGTAAAGCACTCTGTCCACATAGGAGAGAATCGGGTTGATCTCGTGGGTGACGAACAGGACCGCGGTGTCCGCCCGGCGGCGTCGCGCGTCGATCAGGTCACTCACCGCGCGCTGGTGCGCGAGGTCCAGCGACAGCAGCGGCTCGTCGCACAGCAGGACCTCGGGGTCGCCGATCAACGCCTGCGCGACCCGCAGTCGCTGCTGCTCACCACCCGAAAGCAGCCCGACCGGCTTGCGCGCGTAACCCTGCGCGCCGACCGACTCGACGGCCTCGGCGACGCGGCGGCGACGTTCACCCATTCCGGCGAAGCCGAAGCCCCAGCGATGCCCGTCCAGGCCGAGTCCGACGAGGTCGATCCCGCGCAGCGTCAGGCCCTCGTCGAGGGCGCGCTGCTGCGGGATGTAGCCGATGTGCCGGTTCGCGCCGCCCGGCCGGTCGCCCGCGATCTCGACCGAGCCCGCGGACAGTCCCTCCAGCCCCAGCAGCACCCGGAGCAGGCTGCTCTTGCCGGAACCGTTCGGGCCGAGGATCGCGAGGAACTCGCCAGGCTCGACATCCAGCTCGAGGCCGGACCAGAGCGTGCGACTCCCGAACGCGAGACTCGCCCCGCGGACGCGGACCGCGGCGCGCGAGCCGGGAGGGACTGCGGAGCGGGACTCCGGAAGGACAGTGGCCATAGCTACTTCGGCCCTTTCAACCCTGTGCGCCGTCCGCCCAGACCACCGGCTGGGGCGGCCGACACGGTGACCCGTACCCCACTCCGTCGGGTGGCTTCGCCTCCGCCCAATCGGCTCCGCCGATTCATCAGGACAGGGCCCCGGCCAGCGCATCTACTTCCTTCGTCATCCAGACAATGTAGTCCGTCACACCGGCGGGCAGCGTTTCGGATACATCGATCACAGCGACGCTGGAAGCCTTCGCGTCGCCCACCATCTGCTGGGTGACGGGGGTGACGGTCTGGGCGTTGTTCACCAGCGCCTTCACCTGCTTGCCGGTGATGAGCCGCTTGACCTCGCCGACGGTGGCGGCGGGCACGTCCTGCTCCGCTTCGACGGCGTCGGAGAACGCCTTGGGCGTCGCGTCGGTGACTTTCGCGCTTTCGAGCAGGTAGTGCGCGACCGGCTCGGTCGCGATCACCTTGCTACCCGGATGGGCGACCCCGACCGCGGTGACCTTCTTGAGCAGCTCCTCGACCTTGCCCTTGAAAGCGGCGGCGTTGGCGGTGAAGACGTCCTTTGACGCGGGCTGCACCTCGCCGAGCTGAGCGGCGACCTGGTCGGCGATTTTCTCGACGCTGGGCAGGCTGTACCAGACGTGCTCGTTCTCGTTGCCGGTCGCGGCGATGTCGTAGGCGACGAGCTTCTTGGCGCCGGACGCCTGGTCGGCGAGCTTGCCGAAGAAGTCGTCGTAGCCGCCTCCGTTGGCGAGGAGCAGCTTCGCGTTCTTCGCCGCGAGCGCGTCGTTCGCGGTCGTCTCGTAGGAGTGCGGGTCCGCCGAGGGGTCGTGGATGATCGAGGTGACCTCGACCTTGTCCCCGCCGACGGCGGTGATCACGCTGCCCCAGACGTCGGTGACCGCGACGGCCTTGATCTTCTCCCCCGCGGCGACCTGCGTGCCGCCGGCGGCCTGGTCGTCGCTGGAGCAGGCGGCCGCGCCGAAGGCGAGCACGGTCAGTGCCGAAGCGGCGGCGAACACGCTTCTGGTGCGTCGGGAACTCATCGAAGAACACTCCTGCTGATCCACACGCCGATACGCGCTGTAGCTAATGGAAACCGTTGTCAGATTCACTTTACCCCCACCGAGGGACGAGAACGCAAACCAGCCGAGGCTGATGTACCGAGGGTCACCACCGGATCGAGATCCTGCACACAGTGTTCACCCGGCCTTCATCACCCCGACCACCCTCGCCGAGGCCGGAAAAACCGGTTTTGCCCGGTGGATGGCCTGACGACGGGGTCGCGCGATGGTCCGTCCGAGTGCCACGGCACGCCCCGTGGGCACGCCGCGTGGGGTGTCGCTTCTCGGAAACGATCTGAACCGTTACGGTTTGCGGATGGGTCGTCCTATACGCACCAGAAGGCAGGCGACGCTGGCGTCGCTGGCCGCGGAGCTCGGTGTGTCCAGGACCACCGTGTCCAACGCCTACAACCGGCCGGACCAGCTCTCCCCCGAACTCCGCCGCCGCGTGCTGGAGACAGCGCGCCGCCTCGGCTACCCCGGGCCGGACCCGGTCGCCCGCTCCCTGCGCACGCGTAAAGCGGGCGCGGTCGGGCTGCTGCTCACCGAGAACCTGTCCTACGCGTTCCGTGACCCGGCCGCGGTCGGCGTCCTCGAAGGACTCGCGCTGGCGTGCGAGGACGCCGGAGTCGGGCTGCACCTGGTACCCGCGAGCCCTGGCCGCGAGGACGTGGCCGCGGTGCACCGCGCCGGCGTCGACGGCTTCGTCGTCTACTCCGTACCCGACGACGACCCCAGCCTCGCCGCCGTGCTGGAGCGCCCGGTGCCGACCGTGATCATCGACCAGCCCCGCGTCGACGGCGTGGACCGCGTCGGCCCGGACGACGCGGCCGCGGTCACCGAGCTGGCCGAACACCTCGTCGCGCTCGGCCACCGCCAGGTCGGCGTGCTGTGCATGCGGCTGGCCCGCGAGCGCAACGACGACTTCGTCTCCGTGCAGCGCCAGAGCGCCGCGCACTTCCACGTCCAGCGGATCCGGCTGGAGGCGCTGGCGACGGCGTTCTCCGTGGCCGGGGTCGACTGGGCGACCGTCCCGGTGGTCGAGCGGTTCGACCACACGGTGGACGACGGCGCTTCCGCCGCCCGCCAGCTGCTCGACGCGTACCCGCAGGTCACGGCCGTGATCTGCACCTCGGACATCCTCGCGCTCGGCGCGCTGGCCGAGGCAGAACGCCGGGGCCTGCGCGTGCCGCAGGATCTCACCGTGACCGGGTTCGACGGCATCTCCGAAGCGGAACGCTCCGGCCTCACCACGGTGCACCAGCCCGTGCTGGAGAAGGGCAAAGCGGCGGGAAAACTGCTGCTCAGCTCCGCCGAACGGGTCGGTCCGAAGATCATCACCCTGGCCACCGAGCTGCGCATCGGCCGCACCTCCGGGCCGCCACGGACCGTCGAGGAACCCTGGTTCGGTCCCTAACCCTGGTGACGTACCTTTCGAAACATTGCCTCGGAGGCGGGCCAGCAGTTCCAATTGGGGTCAACGTCTGGCCGAAAGGTGACCATGACCTCCATCGAACTGCTACTGCAACGCAACAAGGCGCTCGGCGACATCGCACCAGGTGACCGTTCGTCGCCCAATCCGTCACTCCACGTGTCCATCCTGACCTGCATGGACGCCCGCGTCCGAGTCTTCGAGATCTTCGGCCTGATCCAGGGCGAGTCCCACGTCCTGCGCAACGCCGGCGGCGTGGTGACCGACGACGTGATCCGGTCCCTCGCGCTCAGCCAGCGCAAACTCGGCACCCGCGAGGTGCTGATCGTCCAGCACACCAACTGCGGACTGTCCACGGTGACCGAGGACGACTTCAAGGACGAACTCGAAAAGGCGACCGGACTGCGGCCCACTTGGTCAGTCGAGGCGTTTCGGGAAGTCGAGGACAGCGTCCGGCGGTCCGTGCAACGGGTGCGGCGGAGTGACTTTCTGCCGCACACCGAGGATGTGCGGGGGTTTGTCTACGACGTGAAGTCTGGGCATCTGACTGAGGTGGTTGTGTCCTGAGTCTTTTGGCCGGTGCTCGCGTGCGCCGCTGGGTCGTTACTGGTGCTCAGCGGCGGTGCGGGTTTTTGGTTTAGTCCTGAGGTGCGGCTAGAAGCCTGTGTTTTTTGGCCAGCGCGCTCACAAACTCGCGCCGCCAGGCCGCCCCGATTCCCAGCATAAGTGCGGCTTTTGCTTTGAGGGGGGCGACCTGCCGTCGCGAGTTGGGAGGGCCTGGCGGCCCTAAAAGAGGGCGCGCGGCGGTGAAGTCTCCGCTCGCAGGGCTCGCGGAGACGCTGTGGTCCCGGAGCACGCTGGGGTTGGGTTTTTGTGGTGTGTGTTGGGGGTAAGTCTGGGCGGTTCCGGACGCTGTTTGGTCTTGGGTTCGTTGTGGGGTTGGGGAGATGGCGGCGCGGGGGGTTTGGGCTGGACGCTTAGGGTGGTGGGGTGGCTGCTGCTGTTGATGTCGATACTCTGCTGGGCTGGTTTGGTACTCATGGGCGGGATTTGCCGTGGCGTGAGGCTGAATGCAGTGCCTGGGGTGTGCTTGTCAGTGAGATCATGCTTCAGCAGACTCCGGTTGCCAGGGTTCAGCCGATCTGGCTGGAGTGGATGAGCCGGTGGCCCGTTCCGTCCGCGCTCGCGGGCGAGGCTCCGGGCGAGGTTGTGCGGGCCTGGGGGAAGCTGGGGTATCCGCGGCGGGCTTTGCGGCTGCACGCTGCTGCCTCAGTTGTTGCCGCTGAGCATGGGGATGTTGTTCCGTCCGATGTGGACACTCTGCTCTCGCTGCCGGGGATTGGGGCTTATACCGCGCGGGCGGTGGCTGCTTTTGCTTATGGCAAGCGGGCTCCGGTGGTTGATACGAATGTTCGGCGGGTGGTCGCGCGAGCCGTTCATGGGGCTGGGGATGCCGGGCCTCCTTCGAATACCCGGGATATGGCTGACGTCGAGGTCATGTTGCCGCTTGAGGATGCGGTCGCCGCTCGGTACTCCGCTGCGTTGATGGAGCTGGGGGCGTTGGTTTGCACGGCGCGTTCGCCACGGTGTGCGGACTGTCCGATTTATGATGAATGTGCTTGGCAGCGTGCCGGGAAGCCTGCTTATGCCGGGCCCGCCAAGCAGGTGCAGAAATTCGCCGGGACCGATCGGCAGGTGCGCGGACTGCTGCTGGACGTGCTGCGCGGGACCGACACGCCCGTTGAGAAAGCGCGTCTCGATTTGGTCTGGCACGAGTCGGGGCAGCGGGACCGGTGCCTGGACTCCCTGCTGGTGGACGGGTTGCTGGAACAAACTCGCGACGGGCTCTTCGCCCTGCCCGGTGAGCACTAACAGACTACGACAAAAGTTGGTCAATGGTTGTCATTGGCGCGGTCGCGGGTTAGCTTCTCCTCCAACGCAGTCGGCGAGGGAGTTCTGGATGGCCGAGTCGAGTTTTGACCGCCGAGTCCTGCTCAAGGGCGGGATGACGGTGACCGCCGCGGGCGCGCTGGGGCTGGCGGGCGTGGGGACCGCGAGCGCCGCCGTGCCGGTGCCCACCATCTACGGGACGTCGACCTGGGGCGCGCGAGCCGCTTCGGGGGCGATCGTCGTGGAGAACCACAAACCCACGTACATCGTTGTGCACCACACCGTCGAGCCCGGCAACAACACCGACTACTCGCTGGCCCACGCGTACCAGATCTCGCGGGACATCCAGACGTTCCACATGGACACCCGCGGCTGGATCGACACCGGCCAGCAGTTCACGAACAGCCGCGGCGGGTACGTCACCGAAGGCCGCCACCGCAGTCTCGAGATCCTGCGCGGCGGCACCCAGCACGTCCAGGGCGCGAACGTCGGCAACCACAACAGCGAGTGCATCGGCATCGAGAACGAGGGCCTGTACAGCACCGTCGACGTGACGCAGGCGCTATGGGACTCGCTGGTGAAGCTGGTCGCCTACATCGCGAGCCAGTACGGGATCGCGCCCTCGTTCATCAAGGGGCACCGCGACTTCAACTCGACCGAGTGCTGCGGCCAGGTCCTCTACAACCGGCTGCCCGAGCTCCGCGTCGCGGTCGGCCGGGTGCTCGGGCAGGGCGTCCGCGAGGAGGCTTCCTGGCCGCTGCTCAAGCCGGGCGACACCGGGGAGAAAGTCCAGCTGGCCCAACGACTCCTGCGCGCCCAGGGCGCCGACGTCCCCACCGACGGCGTCTTCGGGCCCGTCACGCGGGACGCCGTCGAGGCGGTCGCCAAGGCACACGGCATCCAGCCGGACACCTGCGCCGCGACGGCCCGCACCGACGAGACCGGCTTCCTCGGCGCCGACATCTGGCCCCTGATCACGCCCTCGACGCAGTCCTCCCAAGCCTGGAAGAACCAGCTGGCCGTTTCGCGCTGACGGCTCGGGCCCGGCTCTCCGAAGTGTCATGAAAGACCCTTTCAGGGCAATTTTTGTCCTGAAAGGGTCTTTCATGACACTTGCGGGCCGCGGGAGGGCTGGGGGGGTCAGCGGGACAGGAGCTCGCTGAGGAACGCCTCCACCGCGCCGCGGTACGCCTCCGGTGCCTCCTCGTGGACGACGTGTCCCGCGTCGGCCACGATCAGGTGGCGGCCAAGGCCGCTGGGGACACGCGCGGCCAGCTCGGCCTGTTGCCCGGCGGGCATCGCCGTGCGTTCGCCCTCGATCGACAGCAGCGGGCAGCGCACGCGCTCGACGAGGTCCCAGTAGTCGCGGCGGCCCCATTCGGCGGCGATCAGGTAGAGGTCATCGAGGTCGGCGATCAGGTGATAGCCGTCTTCGCGTTCCTCGAAGCACTCCGTGAAGTAGTTCCCGGCGACGCCGAAGAACTCGCGGACGTGGGCCAGCGACTCGAACGGCACCGGCCAGGACGCGAAGTGGCCACGCCAGGCGTCGACGGTGCGGCCGCGCTGGTCGGGGGCGAAATCCTCGACCACCACCGCGCGCACCAGGTCGGGGTACGCCGCCGCCGTCACCCACGAATGGAGGCCGCCCATCGAATGCCCGATCAGGATCGCGGGGCCGCCGTCGAGCTCGCGCAGCACGGCGGCGAGGTCGTCGGCGAACCGCTCGGTGTGCCAGGGACCGGTGCGCGGGCCTCGGCCGTGACCGCGCGCGTCGAGGCCGTGGACCGGGCCGTACGGCTTGAGCCACTGGGCCACCCGCCACCAGGTCGACGCCCGGCCCATCAAGCCGTGCAGCAGGACGATCGGCGGGCCCGCCGACCGGTCGCCGCCGAACGTAACCAAACCGTCGCGCTGGATCACCTAAGCTCCGTTCATGGACAGCCGCAGAATCCTGACTCTCGTCCTCTGCAGCGTTTTCACCCTGATTATCGGCTGTAGCACTGACAAACCGCCGCCCTCACCGTCGTCACCTGCGCCGATCCGCCCGGCACCGGGCGCGGCGGGCGCCGGGGACGCCTACTACCCCGGCGACGGCAACGGCGGCTACGACGCCCTCGACTACCAGGTCGACATCGGCTATGACCCGGTCAGTGGGCATCTCGACGGCGACACCGTGGTCACCGCCAAGGCCACGCAGGATCTCAGCCGGTTCGACCTCGACCTGCGCGGACTCGAAGTCAAGATGGTGGAGGTCGACGGCAAGCCCGCGAAGTTCACCCGGGAGAAGGACTTCGAACTGGTGATCACCCCGGCCGAGCCGCTGCGCCGGGGCAGCACCTTCCGCACCCGGATCGGCTACGGCGGCAAGCCGTCCGACACCCCACACGCGGGCGGCAGCGAAAACGGCTGGCAGCAGTCCCACTCCGGCGGCGCGTTCATGGTCGGCGAGCCGCATTCGGCCTCGTTCTGGTACCCGGTCAACGAGACCCCGCGTGACAAGGCCACATTCGCTCTCACCGCGCGCGTGCCCGACGGCTGGTCGGTGGTGTCGAACGGCCGCGAGCAGCCGAGCACCTCGGCAGGCGGCTGGACGACGTCGAGGTGGCAGGAGACCGATCCGATCGCGAGCTACCTGACCACGGTGGCCATCGACAAGTTCAGCATCGACCGGTCGACGCTGCCCGACGGCACCCCGGTGGTCAACGCCTACGCCCCCGGCGCCGAGGCCCGCCGCGACACCGGCTCGCGACTGCCCGAGATCCTCAGCTTCCTGACCGAGCGGTTCGGCCCGTACCCGCAGTCCGCGGCGGGCGGGATCTACCTCGCCGAGCCCATCCACTTCTCCCTCGAGACGCAGACCAGGCCGACCTACGCGAAGTGGGCCGACCTGGCGACCGTGGTGCACGAGAACGCCCACCAGTGGTTCGGCGACTCGGTCTCCCTCTCGGCCTGGTCCGATATCTGCCTCAAGTAGTGTAGTTGCGAACGCCTTACACTTCCCACACAGCTTTGATCACGACCGACGCCGGTCCACGCCACACCTCGGGCGGGTTGACAGTTATGGTCTTGATCAGCTTGCCGAGCAGCTCACGCTTTCGTTTTACCGAAATAATGTCCCAGTCTTTGAGCAATTCCACAGCTACCGCCCGAGGCGGTGCGGTCTGGCTCTTAACCAGAGACTCCGCTTCGTGCAACCGCCTATTGAGCACCGCCAACTCTTCTTTTATCTGGTCACGTATTCCGATGTAGACCTCGTCGGACTGGACGCCCTTCGCGTTTTTGCGGGACGCCATGATGAGTTCTTGATCAAGGGCGACAATCTGAGAAGAAAGGACCTTCACATCGGATTGAGAGCGAACACTGACTCTCTTCAATTTTGCCTCGTCGGCGCTACGATCCACCTCGCTTGCGACCCCATCGAGCCACTCGAGCACCGTCCTATAAACTTTAGATTCCACAACCGTGACTGCTCGCACTGAACGCGTGTTGAACCAGTAACCACACGCGAACTGAGTCGAGTTGTCCTTGCGCGCACGCCGAATCATCGAATGCTGGCAATCTCCGCAGACCATAAGACCCGGGAACGGATGCCGTGGCGTGATTTGCCCCGACGGCACAATTGACCTTGCCAGACGCGCCCGTCGGTATTTTTCCCACATCTTTGTCTCGATTATGGCATTGTGCGCACCTTTCTCCCACGACAAGGAGGCGAAGGGCACCGGAACCCTCTTTCCGGGTTCGGATACCGGCGACCTGACAAGAAGACCCGCTGCGAATCCCGAGTCGCACATCTGCTTAAGTGATTGCGGTTGCCAGGCCTTACCTGTTGAGCTAAGCACGCTGCGCAGGTTCAGATCCTTGGCGATCAGTGGCCAACCCGCGCCGTCAACGTAAGACTCGTAAATCGACTTTAAGGTCTCGGACGTCGCCGGGTCGATTACATACAGTTCCCCGTCTTCCTTGTTTCGTATGTGATGGTACCCGTAACGATGACCGCCAGTCGCCGGAAGACCGCGGGCACGGCGATAGTCGTGCGTCTCCCTCCATGCTTCACCGATTCTGTCGGATTCAAACTCTGCCATATCAATGAGAACGTTACGGGAAAATCGACCAGAGGCAGTTGTCACATCACTCGGCTCAGTGGCCGAAAGGATGGCACCACCGAGCTTCTCTACCTGGTCTTCAGCGACTGACCAGTGCAGCTTTTTACGAGATAGTCTTGACCAACGCCACAACAGAATGACGTCTACCTGGCCAGATTTGACCATATCCATGGCTGCATTTACACCCTTGCGCTTGTGCCAGATGCGCCCGGATTCTTGCTCCCAAATCTCGCCAACGATGACGATACCGTTGCGCTCCGCGTACATATCGCACGCCGAGCGTTGGATCTCGTCTGAAATTGTTTCCTCTTTTTCCATCGACTGACGGAGGTACTTAACACCTCGCAGCGGCCCAGTCGTTAACGCGCTGGTCGCAACCAATGCCACTATTTGCACCCCTTCCAGCAGGACGCGGCCTTGCGGCGCACATTGAGTTGACTCAAGCGACCCCGACGTACCCGCGACGACAGGCCTCGTTCGGTCACTGCCTGGCCGCTGAACCCTGTTGAAGATAGCTGAACATGGTGCCGTTTGGCAAGGCCATATGGTTGAACTTGGTTGAACTTGGTAGCGTTCGTCAGATGGAACGCATCCTGAACATAGGCCCGGTTAAGCGCCAGGAGGCCGTTGCCGCGGCCGGGTTGGTCCTCGCCATGGCCCGACGCGACCTTCTTGAGCGCAGTCCGCGCGAGTCCGCACTTGCTGCCTACGTGTCGGGCGGGCCGTCTATCGACGAGCTTGAACGGCGCATCGCCGATCGCCTCGGACTTACTTGCGCCGCATGACCTCGGTAGAGCCACTGCCGAGCACCACCCGAACGACCGTAGGCGTTCAGGCTGCGTCCTCGGCTTCGCGGAACCGCATGGTCCAGTAGAGGGCCATCACGTCGACACCCGGTTCGTCCCAAGGCGCCGACTGGCGCGGAATCAGAAGGTCGAGCTTCAGTTCGGCGTCAGTCATGAATGACGCCCCGTCGATGTTACGACCAGGGAATGACACGGGGATGCTGATGGGCGACGGGTGTCCCATCGAGTGAACGACGACCAGCTGCCGCCTCGTCGAGGTTGCCGCGCCGCGGCCCCCAACGTCGTTCTCACGCATGAACTCAAGCACCGCGGCCGCGGCGTTCGCGCGCACCGCGGTCGCGCTGGACAAGGCGTGCGGCCCGGCCTCCTGCGCCTGCTGGACCAGCTTGCGGACGTCTGGCGGCAACCGCACACGACCGTCATTTCGCGCATCACTCGCCGCGAACAGCCGTGCGAACGCCTGCCACCATCGCGGGCGCACCCTTCCCTGCTTGCTCATCGTCCCCCCTGTCTGGATGAACACACGCGTTCGATCTGACAGGAAGTTGAAAGGTAAAGCAAGTTTCAATTTCATGATCGACGCATCGCGGCGTCCGATCGGCCCAACCTTCGCGATCCGAGCGGTTTTCCTGTAACGCCCACGTCCCGCGCGGCGAGATACAACATCAATTTCTCTGGCTCGCCTTCTCCGCAGCCAACCGGCGCCGAAAGATCACCACCTCATCGAAGAACGCGTTCGCCGCCTCGTACCCCTCGGCCCGCTCGATCTCGGCGCCGAGAACCCCGAGCTGTTCGAACCCCATCTCTGCGAGTTCCTCAGGGGTCGGCCTCATGACCTCGGCGGTGGCCGACCCCTGAAGAAGGTGCGAGATGTAGCCCGTCGGCCACTGCAGGGCGTGCTCGATCGCGACGTAGTGACGGTCCTGGGTCACTCTGCTGCCGTCCTCAAGGGACGTCCAGGTGGCGCGGTCGATGTTCGCGGCCGCGGCCGCGGCCCTGACGCTCAGCCCGAGATGTCGGCGCCGTTCCCGAACCTCTCGCGACAGCTGCTCTTGCGGCGTTTCGGTGCTGCCCATCTTCGGCTCCCTCCCCGTCGGAGACGCTGAATCTAGCTGAACATGGCTGCACAAAGCACGTCAGCGGTACCAAGTTGCCACCTTTGGTGGAATTTGGTTGTTGAACTTGGCTGAACTTGGTAGGGTTTAGTCATGTTCACCGAACCCGCCGGGGTCCGGATCGCAGGCACCAGGTTGCGCCAGCTCCGCAAGCTCACCGGCTCCAACCTCAAGACTTTTGCAGCTCAAATCGGTTGCAGCTTCCAGTACTTGAGTCAGCTCGAACGCGGCACCCGCAAGCACGTCGGCCCGGCACTGTTCGTCCGCATCTGCGACGAACTGGAGATCGCCAGGACGCAGCGGCGCGAACTGATCGACGAATCGGCCAGCGAAGCCGCCGCGTGACACCAGCGTCGACAACCACCTAGCCCCAACAAAAAAGCGCCCGCTCCCATGCCGTCCAGGGCACGGGAGCGGACTTGCCAACGAGAAAGGCACTTCTCATGACCAACACGCAGGTTACCGCCCGAGGCTGGTTCGAACCCGTGAACCCTGTCCCCACCGCGCCACCCGAGCCGACGCCGCTCTACGACGAGCTCATGCCCGCCGCCGAGTTCGCCGCGATGCTCACCCGCCAGCTGCCGGGCGTGGTTGTGACGGTCGCCGAGATCGACCACGAGAACTGTTCGTGGTGCGCTACGGACGGCCAGGTAACCACGGTCCGGATCTACGGCCAGCCGGAGGCAAATGATCCGGGCTGGCCGCTGGACAGTGCGGAGACGTGCCGGCGTTGCTGCCGCAGGGCGATCAAGCAGGCCCGGATCGAGCAGGATCTCAACTCCGACCGTGACATCCGGGTCGAGGTGTCGAACTGATGAAGAGCCTTCCCGATGCGCTCACCGAGTGGGCGGCCTCGCTCGACGACGGCAACCGAGCGGCCGTGCGGCTGCTGATCGAACACGACTTCTGGCTGCACCGGAAGGACTTTCTCGAACCGTGCGTGCACGTCGACCGGCACGGTATGGCCTGGGTGTCCTGGCCGACCGCCGGTGAGTTGCTCGAACGCGCCGAGTTCGACGTCCCCGATAGCGCGCTCGCGCTGCTCGACTTCGCTATCTGCCTCGCCGAGGACGCGTTTCGGCTGTCGAGGCTCGAACCGGCAAACCGGGCACTAGTCGTTGGGGCCGTCATCGTCGCGGTGGGCGGCGACCGCCTAGCTGTCAGGACGGACGAGTGACCTCCACGCTCATCGGTACCAGCTGGGCGGTCCCTGCCGCCCGGCTGGTGCTCCCGGCCGACGCCGACCGCGAGACGTGGCTCGTCGAGCGCCGTCTCGGACTCGGCGGGTCCGATGCACCAGCACTGCTCTGCGAGTCGCCCCACCAGTCGCGCTATGGGCTCTGGCTGGACAAGACGGGTCAAGTCGAGGACAGCGAGGCCACCGACGCGATGCGCCGGGGCAACTGGCTGGAACCGTTGCTAGCTCGGTGGTTCACCGAACGGACAGACATCGCGGGGCGCCGGTGTGGACTCCTGGCGTCCCGCGAGCTCGACTTCATGCGCACCACGCCGGACAGACTCACCGCCGATGGTGGCGTGTTAGAGATCAAGACCATGGGCGCGTTCGCCAAGGTCGCCGCGGAGTGGAAAGGCGGCGGTATCGCCAGGCACGCGTACATCCAGGCGCAGCAACAGCTAGCAGTCACCGGCCGAACGCACGCCTGGTTCGTGGTGTGGCAGGACCCGACCCCACAGCTACGCGGACCGGTCCCACGCGACGAGGCGCTCATCGAGGAGATCACCGCCGCGACCGTCGAGTTCTGGACCGAGCACGTTCTCACCGGTGTGCCTCCCGAGGTCGATCTCGCGAACCTGACTGACGACGAGATCGCGCTCCGCTGGCCGTTGGCGATCGGTGACAAGGCCGTTGAGACGCCGTACCCCGCGCACACCGAGGCGATGCTCGCCGAGCGCGCCGAGGTGAAGAAGCGCATCGCTGATGACGAGCAGCGGGCGAAGGAGATCGACCGGGCGCTGCGCGTCCTCACCGGGGACGCCGAAGCGTTGACGCTCGACGGCCGCTCCGTCGTGACCTTCAAGAACCAGGCGAACTCGCCCCAGCTCGACAAGGCCCTACGGGCCGATCACCCCGAGATCTACGACCGGTACGTGACGCGCGGGACCTCGCGCCGCATCCATGTCGTGAAGACGAAGAAGAAGGATTCTTGATGGCTACCAAGGAATTGACGAAGAGGCCCGCCGGGTCGCTGGCACTCGACCCCGGACAAACCAGCTGGACCGACGTGCAGCGCGCGGCCCTCGTACAGCTCGGGCTTGACAACGCACCTGACGCCGATCTCGCGGTCTTCCTGCATTTCGCGCAGAGGACCGGGCTGGACCCGTTCGCGAAGCAGATTTACATGATCGCCCGGTGGGACCACCAAGCCAACGCGCACAAGTACACGATTCAGGCCGCGATCGATGGACTCCGGATCGTCGCCGAACGGCACGGCCAGTACGGTGGTCAGATCGGGCCCGAATGGTGCGGCGCGGATGGCGTCTGGCGCGACGTGTGGCTCGCGAATACCCCGCCAGTCGCCGCGCGAATCGGGGTGATCCGGCGCGACTGGTCGACGACGATGTTCGCTACCGCCCACTTCGCCGAGTTCGCCGGAACTACCAAAGACCGTTCTCTCACAAGGATGTGGCGCGACAAGGGCTCTCACATGGTCGCCAAATGCGCCGAGGCTTTGGCCCTACGTAAGGCTTTCCCGCAAGACTTGTCCGGGGTGTACACCGACGACGAGATGTCGCAAGCAGACAGCATCCAGGTGGAGAGCGAGCGGGCCGAGGTCCCCCGGACGATGCCACAACAGCGCAGCGCCCCCGATCCGATCGATTGGGACGCCAAGATCGCCGAAGCCGGAACCGACGTCGCCGCGCTGCGCGCGCTCTACGAGCTTGCGAAGGGAATCGAGCCGGGAAACCTCGCGCTCGCCGAACGGCTCGCGGCCGCCGGAAAGGCAGCGAAGGCGGCAGCAGAGGCCGAGGCGCCGCAGGCAGAGCCGAACCCCCCGGCCGAGCCCGCCGAGCCGCATGACCAGCAGGACGACACGGGAGTGCAGGACGCCGAAGTCGTCCAGGACGAGCCACCTCGCGTCACGAAGAAGGCCAACGAGCAGCAGCTCACCGCTGTGCACGCGGCACTCAACGCCCATGGCGTGACCGAGCGCGAGGCGAAGCTCGCCGTCCTCTCACACATCGTCGGCGAACGGGTCGCCAGCAGCAAAGACCTGTTCTCGCACGAAGCAACGAGCGTGCTCGCCGAGCTGGACGCCCAGCACAAGGAGGGCAGGGCCGCCGAATTGGTCGCCTCCGCCCTCGCGCAGTGGCAGTCAGCCCGCCCGGAAACGGCGATCTCCTGATGGCCCCGCCTCGCACCCAGACGTGCCGCTGCGACGATCCGGCCGCCGGGAAGATCCGCAAGATGTGCAGGCCCTGCTACCAGCGGCAGTACTACACAGGCGGCTTCACCAAGGTGAGGCGATACCGGCCCATCGCCGACACCGCCGAAGACTACGAGTTCCTCCGTTCACAGGGCGCGAACCACGAGGCGATTGCCGACTATCTCGGCCTCACGCCCTCGTCGCTCAGTATCGCCTTGAGCCGTGCGAAGAGAACACGCGAGTCAGGCGCATGACGCCCGCCTGCTCTGAGTCCCTGGACGCGCTGTTCCGCGCATGGATTGCCGACATCGAGTCAGAGCCATTCCCCGACATCACCACGCCCCGCCGCCCCTGATCGCTGCGGGCCCGGTACGTCCCCCGCGACGTTCCGGGCCCGCCGACTTCCACCCGAAGGAAGCCACGGTGCCGCTCCTGACCGGAGACCGCTACCTCGACAGCCTCGTACCGTCGGCCGTCCGGCTCATCCGCGCCGTCCGCCAGAACCGCCCGATGCCCATCGAGGCCGTGTTCGCTGACGCCGAAACCATCTACGACAGGCCGCTCGACGCCGCTCGCGCGCTGGTGATCCTGCTCGCCGCCATGGTCCCCGACGACCGCACCGCAGGCGACTTGCTGCGCTGGCGGGCGAACCCGCACGAGTACCTGCGCTTGCGCGCCGCCGGACTCAACGCCGACGCAGCAGCCATGCACGCCGCCATGCTGTCCCCCAGCGGCCGGAGGTCGTCGAGGTGACCACACCGCCCTCCGAGGACGAGTCGCCCGTTCAACGGCCCGTTGGCCGGTTCGAATGGGAGCGCATCGTGCGCCGCGTGCCGATGCCCCAGCGGGTCAAGCTGCTCGCCCTCACGCTGTCCAGCTACGCCGACGCCGACGGAACCCGAGTACGCCCCGGATTCGACATCCTGGCCGCCGTAACCGGACAGTCGGACCGCACCGTCCGCCGCTCGATGTCCGCGCTCCGCGACGACTTCGGCCTAGTCGACCAGGTGTCACGCGGTGGCGGTCGCGCCGGTCGAGGCAAGGCCGCCGAGTACCGGCTCACCGTGCCGACCGACCTCCTGGACCGGGTTGCATTGCTGCCCGTCGGAGACGCCGCCCGCAGCGTCCAGAAGGCCAAACGACCGGCCAACCAGGTGACCGACCAATCGCCCGATTCACCGGTCACCAACGTGGCCGATCAACCCGAACCGTCCCCCGTGGACAAACCGGATTCACCGGCCAACCAGGTGACCGACGAAACGCCCGAACCCGAGCTCAATGACCGGTCACGCGAGGTCGGTTTTGACCGAATGACCGGTCAAACGGACCGATTGACCGGTCACTCAGGTGGCCGACTACCAGCCACCACACCACCCACAACAGACCACAACATCAGTCCCGACCCGACGCAACCACCGACCGCTCACGGGCCCGCAGTCGAGCGGAAACCGGCGAAATGCCCGCACGGCCTCCCCGCTCATCTCCGGCCAGACGGCAGCCCCACGTGCCCGATGTGCCGCCGCAACCCGACCACCCAGGAGACCCCGTGAGCCCTCCCAAGACGCGCGCCAACGGATCCGTGGCGCTCTTCGCCTGGAATCTCGTCGGTGAGCCCGACGTCCTCACGCCCGGCAACGCCGCGCCCAACCCGCTCACACAGCCCTGCCGACGCGACCGGGGCGGATGCGGCTCCGCCCCGTTCCAGCGCTGCACCAGCCCGAGCCGTCGACTCGGCGGCCGCCGGAACCTCGACGCGTTCCACACCGCCCGTACCGACCGAACCCCGCAGACGGGAGAGACCCGATGAATACCCGACTCGAAGGCAGCGAACGCGACACTGGACATGCGGCAGCTACTCGCCGAAGTCTTCGAAATTCAACAGGTCAGCCGCTTCTACCCCAACCGCGGACAGCCCAACGTCGGACAGATCTACCTCACCGTGGCGGCGCAAACGAACCGGAAGGACGACCAGTGACCGCGACCGGTCGCGCCCCCTTCTTCGCGCGCGCGGCGACCCTGACTGTTCCGCTTCTCCGCTGCCGCCGGTCCCGCTGTGCTTGCCTGCTCGACGTGCCGTTCACCTGGCAAGGCCCGTACTGCTCGACTCGGTGCGCGGCCATCGGGCGGGCCGACCTCGCCGAGCGCGCCGCCGGACCGCACCCCGTGATCGTCACTGTGACGACCGTTGAGCACCAGGCGCTCGACGAGCTCGCCGACCCGTGGACGTCGTCGGCCAGCTGGGGCAACGGGGACGCAACCGGTCCCGGCTGGCTGGGACGTGCGCTCGATTGGCTGGTCCTGTGAAGCGGCGGCCGCGGATCACGAAGGAATCCGGGCAATGGCGGATCGAGCGGGACGGCTACGGCTTCAACCGACCAGAGTCCCTCGGCCCGTTCCGCTCCCACGCCGCCGCCTGTACGCGGCTAGCCGCGCTGGTGCCCGGCTCCGCTGCTGCCCAGGTGGAACGCACCAGGACGCCCGAGCAGTACTGGCCGCCGACGCTGTGGCCACTGATCGTCCAAAGAGCCGACCACCCGAAGTGCCGGTTACCCGAACCCGACCTGAGGACCACGTTGTGAACCTCGTCCGCTCGTGCCTGCTCCGCTGCAAGTCCGCCAACGGCCTGCCCTACCGCGCCGCACCCGGTCGGTACGCGTGCGACCAGTGCACGGAGAGGCTCGCCCAGATACTCGCCGAGCTGGTCACCACGTACACCGACATGACCGAGGTGGACGAGCTGGTGCCCGGAGGCGGCCCGGACAACCCCGGCGGCCGCCAAGCCCCCGGCCCGCGGTCCCCAGCAGTCGACGCGCTGCTCGTGCACACTGATCCTCGCTCGGTCACCGACTCCGGAGCATCACCAGCAGCGCTGGCCTCGATCGCCGGGTGGGCCCGCATCGTGCGAGAAGAACAGACGGTCGACGTCGAGCCCGAGAAGATGCTCGGCACCGTGCCGACAGGGCGAGTCACCATGGCCCGCGAAGCACAGACACTCCGGTTCAACTGGCACTGGATCATGGCTCAGCCCTGGCTCGACGACTTCGCCGACGAGCTGCGCCAGGTGCTCAACGCCCTGCGCACCGTCCGGCGTCTCAATGTCCCCACGCTGCGCGTCGGCACCTGCCCGGCCGTCGCCGACGACGGCTTCAAGTGCGGCGCCTCTCTGTCCGTCCGGGTCGATGCCGTCTTGATCAGGTGCCGCGGCTGCGGGGCGCACTGGCCCCAGTCCCGCTGGCATGAGCTCGGCGACGCGCGAGCGGACTACGCGCAGCTGTCCGAAGATCTCGGCGTTCCCGTTGGCAGCCTCTACCGGTGGGCTGGCGAAGACGGCTGGACCATCTCCGGCACGCGCGCCCGACGACTCGTCAACCGCGCCGACGCTCTCGCTTCCTATGCGCGTCGCAGAGGCCCGTTGTTCGCCGAACAGGCAGGATGAGTTACGAGCCGACGACCTACGTCAAGCAGGTCGGAGCCATGCAGCTGATCAGCGCGAACTTAGCGGTCTGAGCTGGCCTGTTGGCGTCGGATTGCTGTTGGCGCGCCCAAGAGAGTGGGCAACCAGGTTGGTGTCGATGAGATTGACGAGCGGAGCTGATCGAATTGGACGCAGCGGTTGCCGCACTGATCGGTGCTGGAGTCGGCATGAGCGGAACCTTGTTTGCGCCGTGGGTGACATGGCGCCTGGGCAGACGAGCACGCCGAGAGGACCTGAGACGGGACGCTTACCGCGACGGAGTCCGACTAGTAGCAGAGCTATCCAGCGTATCTCCGAAGCAGCGGGCTGAACTCGGCGCGGCGATCATGGCTGCGAACCTACACATCCAGATCGTGGGTTCCCGGGCCGCTGTAATTGCCTTTGGTGCAGTAACGCGCCACTCAGTCGCCTACGCGAACGGCGAAGCGTTTGAGGAGGAAGTCCTGTCGTCCGCGCTATCGAAGTTCACTTTGGTCGCTCGTCATCAAGTTGGTGCTGGACAGGATCGTATCGGGCGCGCCCTGCGGAAGGTCGACAGAGTGATCGTCCGAGCTTGGAAATACTTCATCCGAAGTGTGCGGAGACCCAACGCTGTACCACCCGATTGACCCAACATCAACTACGGCACAACCAGTCTCAGGCGTCGGTGACGCTGATGACCTGATTCCGGCCGTTGACCTTCGCCCGGTACATCGCCTGGTCCGCGGCGTACAGGAGGCGATCGATCACGACACCCGCGTCGGGGTAGGTCGCGATTCCGATCGATGCCGATAGGCCGTTGATCACTGTTGCGTGCTGATCGAGGACGACGATCACCTCAAGTTCGGCGATCGCGCGCCGGATGCGCTCCGCGACGGCACGCGCTCCGGGGTCCGGGATTTCGGGCAGGAGGACGACGAACTCCTCGCCGCCGAATCTGCCGACGGAGTCGTAGGCGCGGACCTCCGCGCGGATCGTGTCGGCGACCGCGCGCAGGACGGAGTCCCCGGCGAGGTGACCGCGGGTGTCGTTGACGCGCTTGAAGTTGTCGAGGTCGACGATGAGGACGGCGAACGCGTCGTGTTTGTGCGCCGCCCTTGCGAGCTCGCCTGCGGCCCGGTTGCGCCACTCGCGGTCATTGAGCAGGCCGGTCTTGGCGTCCTGGGTAGCCATCTCCTGCAGCTGCCGCATGAGCACGCAGCGGTGCAACACCACGACCGGCAGCAGCATCAAGATGGTCAGGTTGGGGAAGGAGATGAGTACCGCCGCGGTCAGGCCGCCGAGGCAGAGGGTGCCGAGTTCGAGCGCGTTGTCCGCCCAGGTACCGACAAGCGGCAGGAAAGCGCGAGCCGGGTTGTGCAACTTGATGCCGATCATGATCAGAATGCTGTTCACGGTCGTGTACGCCAGGATCGTCACGACGATGGCCGCCAACGTGCGGACGTCGGGTGAGGCGTCGACGACGGTCTCGCCAAGGCCGAACACCCGGAGCACAGGAGCCACCGCTAGAACCGACAGCACCACGGTGCAACCACTGAAGATCACCCGGTACGCGGGCCGACTGCTGATCGGCCGCCACACCCGTACCCAGAGGTGCCCATAGATCAGCGCGACAAGCAGCACCGAGAGCTGAGGCGGTAGCAGAAGGGCACCGGCCAGCAGCCAGACCGCGGTCATGTTGACGTGCGGGACACCAGCGAACCACCGGCGGATCTGCTCGGTTCCACGCGACAACTCGGCCTGAACGACGCCGATCGCTAGTAGCGCGGCGAGCCGAACCCAATCCGCTTTGACCGGGTCGTTTCCGGGAGCGAGCACCGTCAACGCGATCGCCGCGAGCATTACCCCCACGTAGAACGGCCGTACGCCCCGGGGAGCCACGCGCACCGCCCAATCCGCCGGATGGACGAAGATTGGCCTGCTAGTGCTCATCCTTTAACCCTCCCAAGCACGACGCACGCAACCTGTGTACGTTTTGTTTCCGTTGGCGGGCTGGACACGGCCGCGCCCGGCCAAAGACAATGGAGTCAGGACAGATCCCCTCGGCCTGGGGCCGCAATCGAAGGAGGGGACCGCATGTCGAAGGAAGACTGAGCGCGCCGGTAGTCACGCTGTAAGTCCGGGGCTGGTCCGTCCAGCGGTGGCGCGCAGCCACGCCACCAACCCGGCAACAGCCAGCCCTACACCGACAAGAGCAGCGATGCCGATCGTGGGCGCGGTCCCGACAAACTGAGCGAACGCACCCGCGATCATGATGCCGAGACCCTGCACGGCAACAAGTGCGGTGGACGTCAGCCCAGATACCTGTCCGCGCACATCGTCGGGAACAGCCCGCGTGATCATGGCCGTGGCCTGCATCTGATACGGCGTCGACATGACTCCGCTGACCGCGATGAGCAGCAGAGAACCGACAACGCCCGGCTTGAGGAACAGGAAGACCAGCGGCACCCCGGCACCGATGGCGAGCCAGCCCACCAGCCGGGAACGCCATTCGACAGGCACCTGGGTGAAGGCCCACGCGCCGATCACCGAGCCCACCGGGTCGCTGGCGAGGATCAGCCCGACGACGAAGGCTCCCACGCCCAACTCGGCGGCGTACGGAGCGGCCAAGCCCTCGGGGATCACGTACAGACCGGCCAGCATCTTGAATCCGAACAGCGCGGTCGCGCCGGGCGCCGCCCGGATCGCTCCAGGTCCGGCCCCGAGCCAGACCGCCAGGCGATTGGCGGCAGGCTTCCCGGGCTCGGCCGCGGCCTTCCGCTTCTTGACGCCGAACCGCACGAGAGCGGCCGAGAGCAAGAACGTCACCGCGTCGATAGCCATGCCCCAGTACGGGCCGGTGAAAGCGATCGCCAAGCCGCCAGCGCCGAAGCCTACGACCTGCGCGAACTGCACGGTGATGTTGCGGACACCCAGGGCGGCTACGTAGCGTTCCTCGTCCTCGAAGACCGCGGGAAGCATCGACAGCTGAGCGGCGCGAAACGGTCCCCCGGCGATCGTGAGCACCACCAGCAGGCCGCACAAGACCGTGAACGGGACGCCGGGTATGGCCATCAGCAGGGCGATCGCCGCCCTGAGCAGGTCGCACACGACCATCACAGTTCGGCGCGGAAACCGGTCGGCGAGCTGGGAAAGCAGCGTGCCGCCGATGAGGGTAGGCAGGAACGTCAGCCCGTAGGCAAGACCGGTGAGTCCCACCGAGTTGGTGCGCTGGTAGACCAGCACGGACAGCGCGACCCTGGCTAGCTGATCGCCTGCCTGAGACAGCGCCTCGGCGGCCCAGATCGCCCGGAACTCCGCCACGGCCAACGCAGACCACAAGGATCCCCGCCTGACTGCTTGTCCCACGATGTCCTAGCTCCCCTGGCCTTATCGGCCCGCCCTCCCGCGAGCGGATTTGCCCACAGTAACTAGCTCAATTCAGACTGTCAGCAATCCCGAGTGTCTCAGTCGGGTCACAGTCACCCGTAAGTGGACTGTCTTGCATTCTGCCAGCTTCGCCGTTTCTGCGTAATGGCCTTGACTGCATGTCTAAGTATCGAACGCATGTTCTATCCTTACAGGGTCCTTGAGGCGCGGCAACCGCCCTGGTCAGCCGGCTCGCCGACGCGCATCTTGTACGCGATCCCGCGGTCGCACACAGAGCGAGCAGTCCTGCCGCAACCCTTCGATTAACAGCAACCGAGCAGTTGCACATGACCAAAGCCAGAAACGGGGGCCCGTGCTGGTAGACACGAAGCACCCGAGTCGACGTGAGACGAGCCGGGCAACGGCTAGCGTGCGCCCCGGATCGCCTTGAACAGCTCGATCACGTTGCCCATCGTGACACCGCAGACCCGCAGCACCACCACAGCAACCAGCAGAAACCCTGCGACGAAGACCAGCACGCCGAACGCGCGCCGGTAAAGCTCTTTGCTCGCCAGGACGTGAATCACGACCCCTAAGGGGGTCGGCTCCGATGGATCGTCATGACGGCCTTGACCGCCAGAGGTACTCTCGGGCATAGCGATGCTCATCTCGGTTAGTGGCCGTGGGTTTGTCGCTGGGGCACTCGGTCCGGCAAGACCGAGTGCCCCGTTTTCGTTCAGTGGAGCCATGCAGTGGATGCTCCACACACCATCATGGCGTTACGAAGTGTAGTGGTCAAAGTTCATTCTGTAGCTATGTACCTCGTACAGTTGTACGACCTGCTTTGCTACTGAATTCACCCTAGAAGTCCACAGGGGTTTCGTCATCGCCGTAAGGATCATCGACAATCAGTCATAGAAAACCTGTAGGACATCACTCTTCGTAGGCATACTGCTCGGCCTTACCCACAGGGACACGGCGCGCAGCGCTGCTGACGGCGCATTACCCCCCGCGTTGTCACCCTTGCCGTTGCGCAACCCCGGTGTTGCGCCTGACCTGCATCGAAGGTATGTTCGATCACGGTGGTGAGTTGTACCCATCAGACACCGCGCGTTAGCTGCCGTTCGCGTTGATGATCGAGACAAGATCTTGTCCGCGCACAAGCAAGACGACGGCAACGAGGCCGCAGACGAACAACAGCGAGACGACCAGCAAAGCCAGGCACCACATGAGACGTCGGTAGCGAAGCCTGCTGGACAACGCATGATCAACAACGTCCCGCCAATGCCACGAGGACCGAGGGGGCTTCTTCTCGCTAGGCATGGGGGTACTAGGATTGGACATGCGACGCTCCTTGTTCAGTACGCGCTGGCGGGGTTGGTCGTACCGGGCGCCTGGACTGCGCAAACAGTCTGGGCGCCCTTCTCATTTCAACTCCTCGACCGAGGATGGCGATTACCTTAGCACCCGGCGGCACACGCTCAACATTTCGACCCGCCCAATCCAAGCAGCCCATCATCAGGCAGGTATCCCGATCGACCATGATGGACACTGCAGGGCTCTGACCTGGCGATTTACCTCAAACATCTACACGGGAACGCTATCTTTGTCACAGATTATTAGACCGATATTATACAGATGCAGCTCTGTAATACAGGCAGATACACCTCGACCACATATTTTTCTTAAATAAACTATTGGCATCTATGTAGCTATAGTCGCAAAGAAATAAACATCATCTAGTCAAGATTACTTCTAGGATTTTCGTGTTGGAGGGTGTCATCATCCCCAACAGTCCACCAAGACCTTTGACCAACGAAGACCGCGAGCGCGTCCGCGCGCTGCATGCAGCAGGCCGCAACCGGAACCAGATCGCGAAGGACATCGGTCGATCCGGCGCGACGGTCTCCAAGATCGCCCGCGAGCTCGGGCTCAGCTTCGACCGCTCGGCGACCGCGGCCGCGACCGAGGCGAAGGTCATCGATGCCAAGGCCCGCCGCGCCGCGCTGGCCGTAGCGCTGCTCGGCGATGCCGAGCGTCTGCGCGAGCAACTGTTCGCCCCGGCGGAGATCCACAGCTTCGGCGGTAAGGAGAACACCCACAACTCCGTGCAGGTGCCACAACCGCAGTTCGCCGACCAGCGCAACATCATCCAAGCCACCTCGACCGCGATCACGACGTCGCTGCGGCTGGACCAGCACGATGGCGACAGCAGCAACGAGCAGGTCGGGTCGCTACTCGGCGCTCTGTTCGAGTCCATCAGCACCAAGCACGCCGAGCCCGCCACCGATGGTGGCTGAGCTGCGGCTGTCGACCGTCCAAGAGCGATCCATCGCGCAGGCCACAGCCCGCATCAACGTGTGGGATGGCAGCGTCCGATCCGGCAAGACCATCAGCTCGCTTCTGCGCTGGCTGATGTTCGTCGCGAACGCACCGCGCGGTGGCGCCCTGGTCGTCATCGGCAAGACCTACGACACCGTCAGCCGCAACGTGTTCGGCCCACTCACCGACCCCGCCATCACCGGCGCCAAAGTCGCGAAGCTGATCAGATACACCCGCGGCGCACCCACCGCGACGATCCTCGGCAGGACCATCGAGGTCATCACCGCCAACGACGCGCGAGCAGAAGGCCGACTCCGCGGCCTCACCGCGGCAGGCGCTTACGTGGACGAGGCGACGCTCATCCCGGAAAACTTCTGGGACCAGCTGCTAGCCCGCCTGTCCGTACCCGGCGCGCAGCTATTCGCGACGACCAACCCGGACAACCCGGGGCACTGGCTGCGGAAGAAATTCATCCTTCGCGCCGGTGAGCTCGACCTCCGGTACTGGCATTTCACGATCGAGGACAACCACGCCCTCGGCCCGGCGTACGTCAGGAACCTGAAAAAGGAGTACGTCGGGCTCTGGTACCGGCGCTTCATTCTCGGGCATTGGGTGCAGGCCGAGGGCGCCGTCTACGACATGTGGGACCCCGAGAAGCACGTCGTCGACCAGCTGCCACGCATCGTCCGCTGGATAGGGCTCGGCATCGACTACGGCACGGTCAACCCATTCGCTGGGTTGCTGCTCGGGCTCGGTGACGACCGTCGTCTCTACCTGACCAGCGAGTACCGCTACGACTCGAAGGTCTCGCGCCGCTCGAAAACCGACGCCGAATACTCAGCCGCGCTGACGAGCTGGCTCGACGGCATCGACAACCCCAATGAGCCCGACGTCAAGGGCGTCTATCCCGAATGGACGGTCGTCGACCCATCGGCCGCCAGCTTCGTGCAACAGCTGCACCGCGACGGCCGGGTCACCCCGGCGCTGGCGAACAACGCCGTGTTGGACGGCATCCGCACCGTGTCGAGCCTGCTCGCCGCGGACCAGCTGCGGGTGCACCGCTCGTGCGAAGGCTGGACCGACGAGATCGGCGGTTACAGCTGGGACGACGCCGCCGCGGCCAAGGGCGAGGACAAGGTCATCAAGGTTGACGACCACTCACTCGACGCTGGCCGCTACGTCCTGCACACCACCCGCGCCGCTTGGCGCAACGAACTACAGGAGGCAGCGTGAACGAGCAAAGGCCGTCCGTCGGACGAGATGTCCACTACGTCAGTCACGGCACGCCACCGCGAGCGGACGGCTCGCAGGCGTACACCTCACTCTGTCGGACGGCGAAGATCACCGTGGTTGGCGCCTGGATCGACGTCGAGATCTCGCCCCTGCCGCCGAACGGACGGCAGCGCAAGGTCACCCAGACCTGGGACTCGACCGCGTGTGCGCTGCACGTGCTCAACCCGACCGGCGAGTTCTTCCACAGCTGCCAGCACGACGAGGGCAAGTTGCCGGGCACCTGGCACTGGCCGGAGCGCGTGTGATGCTCCGGCGCCGGTTCGCTACCCGAGCGGAGCTCGTCGCGCTGCTGGCCGAGGACCGCGACGAGCAGCTCGTCGCCGACGTCGTTGACCACCTGGCCGTCGTCGGGGTGCCCGTCGAGGCGCTGGCCGAGATCGACGCTGTCGAGAGCGGGGGGTGAGTAGTCGTGCCGCTCCCCTCCGCTGACACCGCCTGGCCGCCAGCTTCACTCGGCTCGGTGTCAGAGCGCATGTCGGTCTGGTCCGCTTGGTACTCCGGCGACCCGGACGAGCTCTCGGCCGTCTACGAGGGCATCGGGCGTCGCAACGTCCGGCACCCGAACCTGCGGCCCTCACAAATGCGCGGCGGCCTCGTCGGCACGCTTGCCCGCTGGTTCTGGGGCCAACCGGTTCCAATCGGCGAGAAGCGGACGAAGCTGCACCTGCCCGTCGCCTCCGACATCGCGGCGACCTCGGCGGACCTGCTGTTCTCGGAGCCGCCGAAGTTCACCGTCGCCGACACCGCGACACAGGACGTGCTTAACGAGCTGGTCGACGACGGGGTGCACGCCGGGCTGCTCGAAGGTGCCGAAGTCAGTGCCGCGCTCGGCGGGGTCTACCTCAAAGTCTGCTGGGACCGCGAACTGATGAACCGGCCATGGCTGGCCGCGATGCACGCCGACGCCGCGGTGCCCGAGTGGACCTGGAACAAGCTCGCCGCCGTCACGTTCTGGCGGGTACTGCACGAGGACGCCAACACCATTGTTCGCCACCTCGAACGGCACGAACCCGGCCGGATCCTGCACGGCGTCTACGAAGGTGGGCACCACAACCTCGGCCGCCCCGCCCCGCTGGCGGACTACCCGGAGACGGCCGGAATCGCGGACGCGCTCGACGGTGGAGAAGGCGACACAATCCTCACCGGTATCGACCAGCTCACCGCCGTCTATGTGCCCAACATGCGGCCAAACCGACTGTGGCGCAACAACCCGGCGGCCGCATACCTCGGCCGGTCCGATTACGCCGGGGTCGAGCCGTTCATGGATTCGCTCGACGAGATCTACACCTCGTGGATGCGTGACATCAGGCTGGCAAAGGCCCGCCTTCTGGTGCCTGACACCTACCTGACCTCGCGCGGGCCTGGCCGGGGCGCACTGTTCGACCCAGACCGCGAGCTCTACGAAGCGCTCAACGTGCTGCCAGGCGAGGGCGATATGCAGATCAAGCCCCAGCAGTTCGAGATCAGGATCGAGGAACACCGCGCGTCGGTCGAGCACTGG
Organism: Amycolatopsis sp. H20-H5; assembly: GCF_035828755.1. Taxonomy (NCBI): domain Bacteria; kingdom Bacillati; phylum Actinomycetota; class Actinomycetes; order Pseudonocardiales; family Pseudonocardiaceae; genus Amycolatopsis; species Amycolatopsis sp. H20-H5. The sequence goes on from NZ_JAYMZS010000038.1 coordinate 39,432, forward strand.
CTCGGGAAGATCGTCGGGGGCGCCGGCTACTCGGCGGGCACCTTCGGCGAAGTCACCGACGGGGCCCCGATCACCGCGACCGAGGTCCGGGCCCGGGAACGCAAGACCTACCGGACCAGAGCGAAGAAGATCGTGTACTTCCGGCCACCGCTCGGCGAGATCATCGAGGCCCTGCTCGGGGTGTACGCGATCCAGTTCGGCGCACAGGTCACGCCGGAACGGCCCGACATCGCCTTCGTCGAGGCCGTCAACGAGGATCCGAAGATCCTCGCCGAGACGGCGAACCTCCTGCACCAGGCCGAGGCAGCTTCCACCGAAACGCTGGTGCGCCTGATGCACCGCGATTGGGACGACCCTCAGGTGGACGCCGAGGTCGAGCGGATTCTCGACCAGCAAGGCGCATCAAACCCCGATCCGGTCGAGCTGGTCCGCGCGGCCGCCGCTCATGGTGCCCTGCCAGATCCCGGCACCACCGACGAGAAACCCCCGGACGACCCCGAGCAGTAAGAACCGGAGGTGATCGGTGGTGGTGGTCAACGCAGACGAAGTCGACCAGATCGCCGCCACTGTCGCCGACATCTACCGCGAGGCCGAGCTCGCGCTAGTCCGGATCATTGGCCGCTATCTAGCCGGGAACCTCGACTCCGACGCCGAGGCCCCGCAGTGGGCACAGGAGAAGCTCAACGACGTCGGTGCGCTGCGCAAGGCAGCGCAGGCAGTCGTAACCGGGCTTCAAGGCGACTCCGGCGGCGCGATCACCGAAGCCGCAGCAAAGGCGTTCCGTTCGGGCTGGCAGTCCGCCGTCACCGAGCTGCCGTCCGCCTGGTTCCCGAAGTCCGGCATTGGCCAGGCCGCGAAAGCAGCCACCGCAGAAACGCCCGGCTTCGCCGCGGTCGAAGCGCTGGCGGCCGCCGTGCACCGCGACATCGGCATTCGATCCGGCAACGTCCTGCGGGACGTCGTCGACGCCTACCGCGAAGTCATCACGGCCGCCACCGCGCGCACCGTGACCGGTACACAGACCCGGCGCCAGGCATCACAGGCCGCGTGGCAGCGGCTGATGAACCGCGGCATCTCCGGATTCATGGACCGCTCCGGGCGGCGCTGGCAGCTGTCGTCCTACGTCGAGATGGCCGTCCGGACTGTGACACAGCGAGCGGCCGTACAAGGCCAGACAGACCGGCTCGACACGTTCGGCGTCTCCCTGGTGATGGCCAGCGACCACGGCCAGGAATGCGCGCTGTGCCGCCCGTTCGAGGGCCAGGTGCTCGCGCTGACCGGACCGGCGGGCCAAATCACCGTCCCGCACGCCACCCGGGACAGCGAGACCGTCACGGTGACCGTGACGGCCACGCTCGACGACGCGCGCCGCGCTGGCTTCCAGCACCCCAACTGCCGCCACAGCGTCTCGGCGTACCTACCGGGCGTATCCCGGCTACCCGAGCAACCGACCGCGGACCCAGCAGGCGACCTTGCTCGGCAAAGACAACGCGAGCTGGAGCGCAGGATCCGTAAGGCGAAGGTCTCCGAGGCAGGAGCGCTGACAGACCAAGCACGCACCGCTGCGCGGGTCAAGGTGAGGGCCGCTCAAACGCAGCTGCGTGACCACCTGGCCGCCAACCCGAAGCTCAAGAGGCTGCGCTACCGCGAGCAGGTCGGCGCCGGGAGTATCCCGCCGAAGGGCAAGGGTGACCCGGCCGGAGGCATCGGGGCACCGGTGCAATCGACTCTCGACGGCAGCGCGGCAGTACGACCGGTTCGCACGCCGCACGCCAGCGTCGGCGATGTGGCCCAGGCTGCACGCGACGCCGAAGCGGACGCGCGTCGACCAGGGCTCGGACAGCTCGAACTTGGCGCAGATCCGCTCGCCGAGCTCGACCTCTCGAAGCTCACCGACGACGAGGTGAGCGATCTTCTCGGCGAACACGCCGATGATGACCTCGCCGTCGAGCAGGTTCTTAGAGAGCTCGACCGGCGCCAAGCCGTACAGGACGCAGCAGCAGAGCGGCGTGACGCCGACCGCGGCCGCCGCGAGCGAGCCAAGCAGCAACGGGAAGAGAAGCAGTGGAACGAGTTCGAAAAGCTTCTCGAACTCGGCCACGACGAGGAATCAGCGGTAGCTGAGGTGTTCGGCCGCACTGTCGAACAGCAACGACGAGACCGCGCCATAGCGTCCTTGCGGGACCAGGGATACGCAGGAAAGGGATTCGACGAATTGGCGCGCCAGGCGTACCGCGACCATGTGTACGAGCAGTACATCGCAGCAGAAGGCCCTACCCGGGGACACATGCTCACAGCGGACGGGCAAGCCCGGGGGATCAACCCACAGGAGTTGTTCTCCGGGCCTGAGTCCCGGGCCCGCAAGTGGGCAAGCGATGAGCTGAAAGAGTGGTGGGACCAGAACGGGCGGGTAACATTCGATCAGTACAAGAGCGATCTACTCGGCAACACCCCGGGATACCGAGGTTCCGCCGGAGACGGGTTCCTGCAATGAGTACGCCAGCCGGAGAGGCACGAGCAGCGTTGCGCGCTGGTCGAGCAGCCGCCGAGTCGAAACAGGCCGCCGATACGAACCCCTACAGGGGTGACGCATCGACGGCCCGCGAGCGCGTGCTCTGTCGCATGTGGACGCTCGGTTACTCAGGTGGCAATCCGATGCCAGTCGTCTACGAGGGTTGACGCGCTGGCCGACCTCCGCCGAAGCCCCGCCCGGGACGTTGTCCATGCCATCGGAACCAGTCATCCTTGCGCTCGTGCGCCCATCCCGGGTGCGCTCCGACCTTGACGTCCGGCTCGGGACAGGGGTGGGTTTCGGCGTAGCGTCCCTGCCACTTCGACACGGTCCCAGCGCTCACGCCGAACCACTCCCCGACCTGCCCCATATCGAGGTATTCGACCACCTCACACGCCCGCGAGCGCGTATTGCCCAGCACCAAACAGGTCGATGATGCCCGGCTCCGTGCCGTAGGACACCCCGGCGCTTACAGCCTGCCCACGGGCAAACTCGTCGAAAAAGTCGAGCTGCTCGGCAATCGGACCGAAGAGTTCCTCGTCGGTGAACAGCATCTCGATCCCCTTTACTTCGTCGAAGCACTGGACAAAGTAAAGGGGATCGACTCACCGTTGTCAAGAGTCGCGGCAACGGAATGGCGTTTACCCGCCCAGCTTCGCGAGCTCCTTCTCGTATTTCGGCCGGTCTGCCGCCGGAGTGCGCGCGCCCGTGTACGAGAGAACGACGCGCCCCTGTCTGTGGGTGCTGTCCGCGGCGGCCGCAGCGTAACGAGCCGCCGAAGTCTCGTCCGGGAATGACACGACCGTAATCGCGTCGGTCGTGATCATCTGTGCGCAACCCAACTGCGCGCAGTTCTTCGAGTTGTCTCGCGGTTTCGGCGCGCGCAGGCCAGCCGCGGCAAACCCGTCGACCACCTGTTGAGCAGTAAGCCCGGCAGCAACCGCACTTGGCGCGGGAGTCGCCGCGCCAGTCCCCATCGCCACCGTCGTCACCACCACGTCACTCGACCCCGCTCCCGGTTGCGACGTGGCGCCGCTCCCGCAGGCCGTGACGAGTCCGGCCATCCCCAAAACCACCGCTACCAAGATTCGCTTCACGCGAGATGCGTCGTTGCGCGGTCGCGGTCCGTTACCCGCCGAGTCAGGCGCTCGGCGGCTTCGAGGCTCCAGGAGGGCCGAATGTCCAGCACCACAACCGATGTCCTGCCCAGCGACGACGACCGGGAAACCGGCGACGCGCTCGGGGCGGGCGACGGCAACCAGCCCGGCGCCGAGCAGAACGCGGACAAAGCGAAGGCCAAGGCTCCGAAGCTCGAAGGCGAGTTCAACGAGGCCAGGGCCGCGAAACTGATCGAGAACCTGCGCGCCGACGTCGCCAAGGAGAAGGAGAAGCGCACCGGCGTCGAGACGGCCAGTAAGGCGCGGCTCGACGAGCTGGCGAAGCTGCTCGGCTTCAAGAAGGCAGATGACCTCGATCCGGAGAAGCTCGCCGCGGATCTCACCACGGCCCGCGACTCCGAGCGCACGACGAAGGTTGAGCTCGCCGTGCACCGCAGCGCGGGCAAGCTCGGCGGCGACCCGGACGCGCTGCTCGACAGCCGCTCGTTTCTGCGCGCGGTCGCCGACCTCGACCCCACGGCGAAGTCGTTTGGCACGGACGTCGAGGCCGCGATCAAGGACGCACTGAAGACCAACCAGAAGCTCAAAGCCGCGGCGGCAGGTTCCGCGCGGTCCGGGGGCGACATGCCAGGCGGCCCCGGCACGGGCGCCAAGGAACGCCCGAAGTCCCTCAATGCCGCGATCGGCAACCACTACCGCAGCGGCTCGTAACTACCTAGGAGAACCACATGCCCGTCACCCTCGCTCAGGCGCAGGTGAACACTCAGGTCGATGTCGACTACGCGGTCATCGACAACCTTCGCCGGTACAGCTGGCTGCTCGATCAGATCGTGTTCGACGACACGGTCACCCCTGGCACCGGCGGCGGCACCCTGACCTACGGCTACACCCGCCTCGTTTCCCCTGCGGCGGCCGGGTTTCGTCCGCTGAACTCGGAATACACCCCGGGGCAGGCCGTGCGGCAGCGCTACAGCTCGGATCTCAAGCCGCTGGGTGGCGCGTTCAGCGTTGACCGCGTGCTGGCCAACCTCGGCCAGGCGCAGACCAACGAGACGAGCTTTCAGCTACAGCAGCTGATTACCGCGACGCGCGGCAAGTTCCAGCGCGAACTCATCCTCGGTGACACCGCCGTGGACGGCAACGGCTTCGACGGACTGTCGAAGTCCCTGACCGGCACCGCCACCGAGAAGGTCGCCGGGTACGTCGCGGGCTCCGCGGACTGGACCCCTGCGGCGATCACCACGCAGCCGCTCGCGAACACGCGGCTCGACGAGGTCGACGATTGGCTCTCGGGCATCGTGCCCTCGCACACCGGGGGCGGCGACCAGGGTGCGCCCGGCGCGCTCCCGCCCGGGATGAAGGCCATCCTCGGCAACACGAAGAGCATCACCAGGTTCCGGGCGCTGGCACGCTGGGCGGCGCTCTACGAGAGCACGAAGGACGACCTCGGCCGCCAGATCGAGAAGTACGGCGACTGGTTCCTCGTCGACCTGGGCGACCGGGAGGACGGCGCTGCGCCGATCATTCCCCTCAGCGCGACTGGCACGACCGACCTGTACGCGGTCACCTTCGGGCTCGACGCGCTGCACGGTGCGTCCGTCGCGGGCTCGCCGCTGGTGCAGACCTGGATGCCGGACTTCTCGACCGCCGGGGCGGTCAAGACCGGCGAGGTAGAAATGGGCCCGGTGGCGATGGTCCTCAAGAACACCAAGGCGGCCGCGGTGCTGCGCGGGGTGAAAGTCCAGTGACCGACTACCGCGTTTCCACCCCGGTCAAGGACTTCACCGGCGTCGTGGGCGGCTGCGCGTTCGCGCAGGGCGTCTACTCCGGGCCCGTCGAGTCCGGCCCTCTGGGCTACTTCAACCAGGCCGGATACACCGTCGAGCAGCTCGACACGGCGCCGGAGGTTTCCGGCGAAGCCGAGCTCGCACCTCTGCCCGCGAAGTCCGCCAGCAAGGGCGAGTGGACCGCGGCCGCCGTCGCGCGCGGCCTGGCGGAGGCCGACGCCGACAAGCTCACGCGTGACGAGCTGGTCGCGCGTTACCTGAAGGAGGACGACAAGTGAGCCAGCTCGGTACGTACAAGGGCGTCGTCCGCGACGGCATCGGCTGGCTCAACTCGGCCGACCGACCGGACCCGACGCAGGTGTTCCACCGCGCGAACCTGCCGCGCGTCGGACTCGACGACGAGGCCGCGCTCAGTTCCGGCGTCATGACCGCGGTAGCGGTGTGGCTCAACGCCGGGGATCTCGTGACGAGCCTGTCGTTCATCTCCGGTGGGACCGCGCTCGCGGGGGGCACGAACCACTGGTTCGCGCTGTACTCCAACGCCGCAACCCCCGGGTTGCTCGCGCAGTCCGCTCCGCAGGGCGCAGCAGCGTGGGCGGCGGATACTGCGAAGACACTCGGCCTGGCCGTCCCGCAGCGGATCGCCTCGTCGGGGATCTACTGGGCCGCGTGCATGGTCGCGGCCGCCACCGTGCCGACGCTGGTCGGCACCATCGGCGCGAAGCCGGTTCTCGGCGGTGAGGGCAATCTCGCCGTCACGTCCGGATCCGCGCTCGCGGCGCTCGCGGCGGCAACTCTGGCGGCGCCCACGTTCAACCGCACCGTCCCGCTGGCGATCGCCAGCTAGTAACCAGACCACGAAGGCCGCGCCGCTCCCCCGGCGCGGCTTTCGTGCTGTCCAGGAGGAAACCCGATGCCCACCTACGAACGGATCGACGAGAGCGGAACCGTCGTCGAGCGCGTCAACCTCATCGACGGCAGCTACGAGCACACCCGAATCGGCATGGCCGCCATGGAAGGGCGCAGCGGATGGCGTACGCCACCCAAGCCGACGCCCGACCCGCCCCCAGAACCGCAGGACACCAAGGACAACCCCACCGCGGCCGCCCGACGGCGTACCGCCCGCACCGAAGGCGAGAACTAACGCCATGGCCCGTGACATTCCTGCCGCGCAGCTGTTCACCAGCGGCGGCCTGGCCCCGAACTACGCGCCTGTGACGGCGAACAACGACCAGATCCAGAACAACGGGCGCCGCCTGGTGCACCTCAAGAACGGCAGCGCCGCGCCGGTCACGATCACAGTCACCCTCGGCCGTGGCATCGACGGTACCTCGCCACCGACGAAGGTCGTCACCGTCGCGGCTGGAGCCGATCGGTTCGTCGGCCCCTGGGCGGCGGCCTACAACCAGGCCGACGGCACGGTGTCCGTCGACTACTCGGCGACCGTCACCGTAACGCGGGCCGTGCTAGAGCTCCCGGCGGTCTGACCGTGGCGACGCGCGTCTACGCAACCCGCGGTGACCTCCCGAGCGCCACCCCTGCAGGGAACCCAGTCCCTGCCGGCCCCGAGGCGACCCGGCTCCTGACCAGCGCGTCACGACTGATCGAGCGTGCGACGAAGGCCGCGGTCTACGCGACCAACGCCGCGTTCTATCCGACCGATCCAGACATCCGCGATGCGCTCCGGGACGCCACGTGCGAACAAGCACTGTGGTGGCTGGACAACCCCGGCGAGGAATCCGGAGCCACGCAGCAATACGCCAGCGTGGCTATCGGCACGGTGAAACTCGACCGCGGAACCGGCTCGACGGGCGGAGTCCCCGGACAGCGGCTCGCGCCTCAGGCAGACACCGTACTGAGCACCGCCGGACTTCTCCCCGGACACATCGTGCAGATCCAGACGTGGGAAGGGGCGTGGTTCTGATGGCCGGACTCCCCGCGCTCTTCCTGCGCCACACCGCGACGATCGAGCCGTTCGAGGGCGCCGGGCCCGCCGGACCGCTGTTCGGGACGCCCGTTTTGGTGCGGTGCTTCGCCGACGATCAGCGGCGCATGATCCGGGGCGACAACGGCACCGAAGTCGTGTCCAATACGACCCTGTACTGCCCGCTGATGACCGTGGCGCCGCCGGAATCGCGGGTCACCGTCAACGGCCGGGCAGTGTCAGTGCTTGCCGCGTATCGGCGCGACGGCGGCGGGCTGCCGACGCCGGACCATCTCGAACTCGCGCTGACCTGATGGCCAAGGGCTACGAGATCAACGTCGGCGATCTCGCAAAGATCACTGGCGCGACCCGCTCGGCCACAGTGCGCGGGCTGGTTCTGGCAGCCGAGCACGTGCTCGGCGAGGCACGCAAGATCGTCCCGCACGAAGAAGGCACTCTCGAACGCTCCGGTACGGCGTCCCTCGACGAGGCCGCACTCGCCGCGGCGATCTCGTTCGACACCCCGTATGCCGTGCGCCAGCACGAGGACATGTCGCTCAAGCACGACGACGGCCGCACAGCGAAGTACCTCGAAGGCCCGCTCACCGCCGAGGCTGCCACCGTGCGCGAGCTCATCGCGGCCGAGATCCGGAAGGGGCTGGCCACGTGAGCCTGACCGGTGACCTGGCTCGGCTGCTGGCCGAGCTGGGGCTTGGGACGTACACCCCAGGCGCGTCGGGCGGGTCGATCTACCTCTCGACGCTGCCACAGGTGCCGGACACCTGTACGGCCGTGGCGCGCTACGCCGGGCCAGAGTCCGATACCCGGCTGCCTTACGACGAGCTCAATGTTCAGGTGCGATGCCGCGGAGCGGTCCCGGATGCCGAGGGAGTCGAGGACCGGGCGCAGGCGGTTTACGACGCGCTGCACGGGCTCGGCGATCGCCGTCTCGCCGGAGGCGCGGTGCTGCAACTGGCCGTGGGCAACCAGTCCGGCCCGGTTTTCATCGGGCGCGACACCAACGGCCGTCCCGAGTGGACGGTCAATTTTCGTATGGAGCTTCGGCGAAGTACGCCGAACCGAATCGCATAGGAGAGGCGCATGGTCGCCCGGAAGATCAACGCACGAGACATCATCATTCAGGTTCGCGAGGCCGACGGCATCACCTGGTCTGCGATCGGCGGTCTCAACTCGGCTACGCCGAACCCATCGGAGAACGAGGAGACCGTCGACACGACGACCTTCGGCAGCCAGGGCAACTACGAGCAGGAGATCATGCAGCGCGGCGCGTCGCTAGCGCTGGAAGGGTTCTTAATCAAGGACGACACCACCGGTACGCAGGACCCCGGGCAGGCGCGGTGCGAGGTCGTCGGCACCCTGACCGGCTACGCGTCGCTCGGTGCGATCCGGTTCCGCCACCCCATGGACGCCGCGTGGAAGGTGTGGCCCGAGGCCACGTTCACCATCGGCGAGCAGGGCGGCGGCAACAACGACAAGACCGGTTGGAAGTGCGACATCATGCGGTCGGGCCCGAGCACCGTCGTGGCCGCGCCGTGAGCGCGCCAATCGCGTCCGGCCAGCTGCCGGAGTCCTACCGGCCGCCGATGCCGCCGCCGGAGCTTGAGGACGTCGACCACGACTTTGATGCCGCGTGGGCCGAGCGGCGCCGCAAGGGCAAGCGCGTCCGGATCCGCGGCAACGTTTACGAGCTGCCCGCCTCGGTTCCCGCGAAGGTGATCCTGTTCGCGGCTAAGGCGAAGCGGACCGGCGCCGATCTGGCGAAGCAAGTCGACCCGGTCGAGATCATCGACCTGCTGTCGAGCCTGCTCGGCACGGAGAACATCGGCCAGCTGCTCGCGGACGGCCTGGACTTCGACGAGATGGGCGACGTCATGGGCTACTGCATGGCGTCCTACCGGACGGACGTCGCGCCGGGGGAAGAGCAGGCCCCGGCGGTGGGGCCAGCACCGACCACACCCTCAGCCTGATCTTCAAGCACTGGCGGCTGCTGCGATCGGACTGGCGGCGCGAGTACCACGCCGACCTCATGCAGGAACTCGACGACGGCCTGCCCTGGGACACCTTCGTGACCTACTTGTCCGGCCTATCCGGCGAGTCCGCCTGGCGCACCGTCGCCGCCAACGAACCCGTCGAGCTCGACAGCGAGGACGCACAGCGCGCCCTTGCCAACCTGTGAAAGGAGGCGACCGTGGCGCTCTCGATCGGCGAGCTCGTCGGCTTCATCAACCTTGACGACAAGGGCTTCGCCTCAGGGCTCGACGGCGCGTTCGAGAAGTTCAAGGGCTTCGGCGGCAAACTCGGGGTCGCCGCGCTAGGCCTCGGCGTCGCCGCTGCCGGTGCCTTGGGCGTCGGGCTGGCCGGGGCGATGGACGCCAGCGCCGCAAACTCCAAGCTCGCCGCACAGCTCGGGTTGTCGAAGGACCAGGCGGCAGTCATCGGCAAGACGGCCGGAGAGGTCTACAGCGCAGGGTTTGGTGACTCCCTCGAGGGCGTCAACGACGCGCTCCGCTCCGTCATTCAGAACATGGACGTGCACGAGCTGTCCGGCGACGCGCTCAAGGGCCTGACCGAGGCGGCGCTCAATCTGTCTACGGCGTTCGGTGTCGACGTCACCGAGTCGACCAAGGCCGCCGGGCAGATGATGAAGACCGGGCTCGCCAAGGACTCGACCGAGGCGTTCGACATCATCACCGCCGGTATGCAGAGCGGGGTCAACGCGTCGGACGACTTCCTCGACACACTGAACGAGTACTCGACGCAGTTCCGCAAGCTCGGGCTCGACGGCGTGACCGCGACCGGTCTCCTGTCGCAAGGACTGCAAGCGGGTGCACGCGACAGCGACATCGTCGCCGACGGGCTCAAGGAATTCGCCATCCGGGTGAGCGCCGGGGGCAAGGCGACCAACGAGGCATACCAATCGATCGGGCTCTCGGGCCAGCAGATGACGGCCGCGGTCGCCGCCGGAGGTGATCGCGCGTCGGTGGCGTTGCAGCAGACGCTCGACGCGCTGCGCGGCGTGAAAGATCCGGTCGCGCAGTCCGCGGCCGCCGTCGCCTTGTTCGGCACGCAGGCCGAAGACCTCGGCGCCGCGCTGTACGCGCTCGACCCGTCGACCACTGTCGACAGCCTGGGCCAGGTCGGCGGCGCAGCCACCGAGATGGGCCAGACGCTCAACGACAACGCGACGGCGAACCTGACCAGCTTCACCCGGCAGATGAGCCAGGCGTTCGTCACCGTCGCCGGAACGTACGTGCTGCCGATCGTCGAGAAGATCGCCTCCGCGCTGGCGACGCTGCTCGGGCCCGCACTCCAGCTGATCGGCGGTTTCCTGACCGGGACGGTGATTCCGGCGCTGATGGGCTTCGCTCAATGGGTCGAGCAGAACTCGACGACGATCGGCATCGTCGCCGGGATCATCACCGCAGTGTTCCTGCCCGCTCTGATCGCGATGGGCGTCCAGGCCACCATCAACGCCGCGCGGGTAGTGGCCGGGTGGGTGCTCATGCAGACGGCGGCGATCCTCGCTCTCGTCGAACAGTCCGTGGCCGTGGTCGGCGTGGTGGCCGGGTGGGTGCTGATGGGCGTGCAGTCGCTCATTCAGGCTGCGCGGATGGCGGCGGCCTGGGTGATCGCCATGGGCCCGGTCGGCTGGATCATCGCGCTCGTTGTGGGGCTGGTCGCGCTGATCATCGCGAACTGGGACTCGATCAAGCAGTGGACGATCGACGCCTGGAACGCGATTTGGAAATGGGTGTCGGATCGGATTACCGACGTCCGTGACTGGGTGCGGGACAGGCTGCGCGACGTCCTGTCGTTCTTCGAGTGGCTCGGCGATCTGCCGGGCAAGGTCTCGGCCTGGTTCGGCGACATGAAGGACGCAGCCGCGGCGAAGCTAATCGAGTTGATCAACTGGGCGCGGGGCCTGCCGGACCGGATACTTGATGCACTGGGCGACTTGGGACAGCTGTTGGTCAACCAGGGCAAGGCGATACTCCGCGGCTTCCTCGACGGACTCAAGAACCAGTGGCACGCGATCACCGACTTCGTCGGCGGCATCGGTTCGTGGATCGCCGATCATAAGGGACCGCTGTCCTACGACCGGCGGCTGTTGGCCCCAGCGGGCCAGGTAATAATGCAGGGCTTTCACGAGTCACTGCGCGAAAATTTCGCTGTAGTGCAGGATTTCATCGGCGACATCGCACCATCCATTGCGGACAGTGCTGGCGATATGACTGGAGTCCTGTCCGGCGGCGGACGCTACGCCATCGCCGGAACCGTTGGCGGGCAAGCGATCGCGCCGGGTATGACCGGCGGCGGCCGCGCCTTGGTGCACATCGACAACTACCACCCGCCTGCCGACGCGCCGCCGGACGAGGTAGCTCGCGGCCTCGACTGGTTGTCCAAGAGCGGGGGGTACTGATGGCGGGCGAACTGCTCACGACCGACGGGCAGGTCGAATGGCGCGGGACGCTGCTCGGGCCGGGCACTCCGTTCGGCACGGTGAAGATCACCGGGCTGTGGGACCTGCCCGGCCAGCGCGGCGGCAATCCGCCGCTGCCCGGTTTCCACGGGAGTTACCTCGGCCAACGCCTGTCCACTGACCGGCAAGTGACATGGGACTTCAAGACCAAGACGGCCCGAGCGGATTTCGCCGGGGCCATCGCGACGTTGCGCGCCATCACCGCGCCCGACGAAAACCCCGGCAACGAGCCGCTCTACGTCCAGCTCGACGGCCTGGCCATGATGGTCAACGCCCGGGTCACCGGGCGGGCCATCCCCACCGACGTGCACTACAGCCTCGGCTACAGCGCCGGGTCGATCGCGTGGGAAGCCAACGACCCGAGAGTGTACGGGCGGGTCGAGAAGTCGACCTCGACCCGGCTGGCCGTGGCCGCCGGGGGTGGGCTCGATTTCGGCGGCGGTGGGCTCGATTTCGGCGGCGGCGGGCTCGCCTTCGGCGCCGGGGTCACCGGCGGCCAGTGCTTCGCGCTGAACGCTGGCCACGTCCCGACCTGGCCGCGCTTCGAGGTCGACGGGCCCACGCTGGGCCCGCAGATCCTCTACGGCGGCCGCGCGCTCCAGTTCGATCCTGCCTGGTCGCTGCTGGCCGGGCAGACGTTGCGCATCGACACCGCTCCCGGACGCCGCACGGTGGAAGTCAACGGCGTCAACGTGCGCCAACGGCTATTCACCGCACAGTGGACCGCCTTGCAGGGCAACGAGAACACCCGAATTCAGTTCCTGGCAGGCGCGTACAACGCAGCTGCCGAGCTCCGGCCGTACTGGCGGGACGCCTACCAATGACAAGGAGGTACGGCCGTGGCTGAGCGCGACTCCTGGGCCGTGATGAACGGCGCCACCCGTGTGGTCGACGCCGAGGACACCCGGGTCGGCACCGGCGCGCTATGGACCCCGGGCGCGACGACCGGCGCCGCCCGGACCGGCGTCGTCCCGGGCCCGAATGACGGCGGAAAGGTCGCTGCCACAGCCCCGACGCCCGGCGGGACGGTCACCGTGCAGCCCTTCCCCGCAGTGGTCAACGCCTCGCGCGGGCTCGGGCCGTACGTGGCGACGCTCGACTCGGTGAAGTCGGTGCCGATCCTCGACATTCCGGCCGATCCGTCGAACCAGCGGAACGACCTCATCGTGGCGCAGCAGTCCGACACGTACTACAACGACGCGACCACCTCGTACGTCGTGCGCCGAGTGCGCGGCACGGCCGGGCAAAACCCGCTCGACCCGCCGGTGACCGGTAGCCCTGACTACGTCGTGCTCGCCCGCGTGCGGGTAACCGCCGGGGCGCAGCAGATCACCGACTCGATGATCGACGACTTGCGGCCCGGCTGGACCGTGGCCGTGGGCGGAATCATCCCGGTCACCGGCCGGGTCCAGCGGGACGCGATCCCGAACCCGTTCCCCGGCATGAGCGTGTACCGGCGTGACAAGAACTGGATCGAGACGCGCAGCCTCACTGCCTGGCGGACACCGGACCTGGTGAAGACATCCGCCCTGGCCGATATTACGGACCCGCTTACCGGCCAGCTGGCGTTGCTGACCGCGGACAACATGCTGTATCGGTGGAGCGGCTCGGTGTGGGTCATCACGGCGAACCTGTCGGGCACCACGCCGGGCGGCGACTGGGAACTCAGCGCCGACAAACAGATCGACCGGCCGACGCTGATCGACAACATGAACGTGGTCAACACACCGCCGGTCGGCATCACGCACTTAAACGGCGTCTTCACCATCCAGACGCCGGGATGGTGGATCGTCACGTTCAGCGTCCGGTTTTCGAGCCCGGCCGCGGACAAGTACGCGTTCATCGCCGGAACGTCGCCGACGAACGTGCTCGCCAAGGACTCAACGAACGGCACCGCGAACACTCAAGCCGCCTTGACGAAGAAGTTTCAGTCCAACGCGCAGTTCCGCTGCTACGCCTGGTCGGGCACCTCGTCGCTGGCGGTCCACGAGTCGCCGGACGACGACATCACCGGCGTGTCCGCTGTCTGGGTGGGCCCGTAGTGGCCGTCCCGACCTACACGTACATGGTTCACGACCTGCTAACGAACAACCCGCTCGGCGAACTGCCGCTCACCGGCGTCGAGTTCACGAAGAAGGCCAACGACTCCGGCACGCTGCGCGGCTCGTTCACCGTGCAGCCGCGCAGCCTGCCCGATCGGCTCGTGCGTGACCCCTACGACCTGACGATGCCGTGCAGGCGGGCGATCTACGCCTATCGCGACGACCGGCCGATGTGGGGCGGGATCATCTGGACTCGCCGCTACGACAGCTCAAGCCGGGTGGTCGAGCTCGGGGCCGGAGACTGGTGGAGCTACTTCGATCACCGGCGCGTCGTGCCGCTGCTGACGAAGCCCGTGAACCCGGCCTACGACGTCGCCGAGCTGGTGCTCACCTACTCCGGCGTCGAGCAGAACCAGATAGCGCGCAACCTCGTCGCGCTGGCGCAGTCGCACACCGGCGGGAACCTCGGCATAGTGTTCGACGACTCGGCCGCGCTCATCCCTCGAGACCGCATGTACCGCGGCTATGAGCTGTCCAGCACCGGGGAGATGCTGCGCCAGCTGGCGAACGTCCTCGACGGGTCGGACATGATGTTCGATACCGCCGCCGATCCCAACGGGCGCCCGGTACGGCTGTTCCGGCAAGGCGCGCCGTACCTGGGACAGCAGGGCAGCCCGTGGGTATGGGAGTACGGCGCGAACCTCTCGTCGTACACCTGGCCGTCGGACGGAACCCGCTACGCCAGTCGCGTATTCACCACCGGTGAGGGCACCGTCGAGGGAACGCTCATCGCAGTGTCCGAGGACACCGACCCGTACACGCACGGGTTCCCGCTGATCGAGGCCGAGACCTCGTACACCACGGTGTCCAACCCGGGCACGTTGCAGCAGCACGCCGACGCCGACCAGTTCAGCGCGCGCCTGCCGGTGGTGCTGCCAGAGCTCACCATCCGCGGCGACATGGATCCGATCGTCGGGGCTTGGGGCATCGGCGACGACGCCCGGGTCCTGATCGAAGACGACTTCGTGCCCAGCGGCATCGACACCTCGCTACGGATCGTCGGTTCCAGTATCGCGCCCGGCGAAGACCAAGAAGTCGTCAGGCTGACAGTCGCACCCTTGCTCGACGACGTGGCATGAAAGAAGGGAAACCGTTGTGGGACAACTGAATCAGCCCACCAACATCATCGATCGCGTGGTTAAGCTCGAACGTGGCCTCGAAGCCATCCGCAAGATGGCTGGCCTTACCTCCGCGATCATCAGCCGCGGTGGCCTCACCCTGCTGAACAACTCGTTCGTCAAGATGGTCACCTCCGCCGGGATCGAATCCATGTACTTCGGGCCGGACAGTAACGGAAAACAGACGTTCATCCTCCGGCGCGACAACGGCAGCGCACTGTTCCACACCGGTTTCTACGCCGGACAGCCGTTTTTCGCACTCAGGGACCAAAACAACGCGATCCTCTTCTCGGACAACGCAGCTGGCGGCGGCGGCATGGCGCGTCCCTGGATTCCTGTGCCCTTGAAGCAGATGTTCCGCAGCCGATCGTCCGACACAGTCGTGAGCAGCAGCGGCGAATTGTTCGGCTACCACCACATCGCCAACTCACTTATTGCCTCAGAAACCGTTATGTGGCAAGGAAGAGTCTCGTCAATCCTGCACAGATTCATGGAAGTGCACGGAACATGGGGCCCCGCGATCGGCACCGGGACCGCTCAGTACCGGCTCAAGATCTCCGGCACCACAGTCGGAGCCTGGACCGCGAGCACGCTCGCGAACTCCAAGCAAGGCCCGTTCAACGTCGCCGAGTTCTTCGACCGAGACGGACAGACCATTCAACTCACATGCTCGACATCGGGCAACAGCACCGACGCGACCGCGTGCGATCTCGACTCGGTCTACCTGCGGGAATGACCAAAAACCAGGAAGGAACCCCGGCATGACCGGTGTGACCATCACGAACGAGGAAATCTTCGCCGAGCTCCGATCGGTGTCGGACAAGGTGAACCAGGTGGGCGGCAAGCTTGACGGCCTGGTGCGCGAGACGACCGACCACGAAAGCCGCATCCGCTCGTTGGAGAAGATCAACGTAGCCGACCACGAGAGCCGTATTCGCGCGCTGGAACGCAAGGTGTGGACGGCCGCCGGTGCGGCCGCTGTCGCCGGTGGCGGCCTCGTGCAAGCCCTGCACGCGATCGTGGGCGGCTGACGTGACAACCGTTCTCGACTACTCTGCGGGTCGTCCGCGCGGCGCCGCGGTGCGTGATGCCCGCCATGATGGCGTCGTCCGCTACATCGGGACGCCCGGCAGGACCAAGAACATCACCCGCGCCGAGTACGCCGACATGGTCGCCGCCGGGCGTGGGGTGGCGCTGGTCTACGAGAACCACGCCGGTGACGCTGCAGGCGGCTACGCGGGCGGACAGGCCGCCGCACGGGCGGCCCGTGCCGACGCCGACGCGATCGGGTTCCCCGCGGACCGGCCGGTCTACTTCGCGGTCGACTCTGACCAGGTGACCCGCGGCCAGTTCGCCGCGGTGATGGCCTACCTCGACGGCGCGGCCTCGATCCTCGGCGGGCTCGAGCTCGTCGGCGTCTACGGCGAGTTCGACGTGATCGAGATGGCTGTCGGCGTGCACGCCCGCTACGGCTGGCAAACCGCCGCCTGGTCCACGGGCAAACGCTCGAGCAAGGCCGCGCTCTACCAGCGGCTCGGACAGATCTACGTCGGCGGAATCCAGGTCGACGTCTCCGACATCCTCGCCCCGGATTGGGGCCAACACAACGCGCAGACGACCGGCGCAACCCAACGTGCCGGAACTGCCGGCACTCTCGACCAGGAGGACAGCATGGCCACCGCGCCCGCAGGAACAGATGATCACCTCAACCTCATCGTGAAGGGCAAAACCGCGCTCTACCTCGGGTGCAGCTGGAACGAGCGGGTCGAGGTCCACGCGATCCTGTTCTACGGCGACACCGGGCCCGACGCGCACGGCACGGGCGTCGGCGGCGCGGTGAACGCCACGACGTGGCAGTCCAACCGGCCCGGCCCGGTGCCCATTCCGCCCGGCGCGGCGATGGCCACCGTCCGCTACACCGCCAAGCATTCGTTCGCGGTCGGTGTCGTATGACGCGCCTCGACGTGGCCCGGATCCGGAAGTTCCTCGCAGGCGTCGCCGGGGCGATCGTCTCCGCCGGGGGAATCGCCGTCCTGTTCCCCGACCTGTCCGCCGGATGGGCGACCCTCATCACGGGCGCGGTGACCGCACTGGCCGTACTCGGTGGCCCGGCCAACACACCGAAGCCGCCCGTGGCCCCGCCAGTTGCACCAGTCGAACAAGTGTTCTAACGTGGCGTCGCCGGGCGGGTGGGGAAGACCCGCCCGGCCACCTGACCAGGAGTAGCGATGCCGTACCGAATCGTCCACCACGAAACCCGCGAGGCCCGCGCGTTCGACGACGCTCACAGGACTGCCTACTGGCTCGCCGACCAGGACGCCGCCCTTGACCGTAGGTCGCTGCCTGCCTTCATCGAGGACCAGGGGCTCACGCTTGAGGCGTCCGGATCCGCCCCGCTGATTGTCGGCGGTTGGGAGATCTACGAGCACGGCGACCCAGCTTGGTCGATGGGGCTTCAGCCGCGGACGAACGGCACCGCCCATGACGGCGTGCAGGTTTACGACACGGACGACGGCCACCCGGCCAGATGAACAAGCCCCGTCCGACCGGCTCAATCCGGTCGGACGGGGCGTTTCAGTCTTTTCTGTCTGACAAAGCCGCAGCTAGAAGCGAAGATCGCTGATCGACGCGAGGTCGATTCCGTAACGCGCGTAAACCTTGGTCGTGTTCACGCTGGTCAACTGGTCGGCGGCGAAGCCCAACAAGCTGGCGGTCTCGCGCACCTCGTCTGCGGTGTTTCCCTCGATCTCCAAGTATGGGGGAATGAGCGGCCACTCATCGAGCTCTATCGCCACCGTGCCCACCAGGTAACTGGTCCGGCGGTTCTCCTGGTACGCCTTCGGGGTGTACTTGAGTCGGCCCAACAGCTCGTTGGCGGTGTCGAAGTCCCCCACAGTGGTCTCCCACTCATGAGTGCCGTCAATGCCGTCATGCTCGATCTTCTTGACAGCCAGCGTGACCCGCTCGCCGTCGTCGCGTAGGCGAATCCACGTCGACTGATCACCCGGGTCGATGTCGTACACGTACCGACGCTGATGGCGAGACCCTAGGAGCACACCGTGCTCTAACAAAATCGCTGTGACCTTCTCGACGTCGATGTCAAGGATCTTGGCTTCGTTCTCGACGGTCATTACCTGGCGCCTTCCGGATCGTCACTGTCTCGGAGATCCAAGATCTCCCGCGCGAGCGCGCTACCGACGAAAGTATCCACGTCTTGACACAGGTCCATCCGTTGGATGCACACCCCGGCAAGCCATTGCCCGTCCTTGGTCTTGTACAACCTCGTCCCGTAGAACCCTTCCTGACAATCAGTGCCGTTGTTATACCGGCACTCGGAACACGTATCCGGCAGCCGTGTCGGCCGGATCCTCTTGACATAAATGCGACGTCCCTCGGGCAGCATGTACGAGGTGCGATAGCCGGACACGCCCCGGGTCACATGGTGAGCCTCGGCAACGGCGCCACGCTCGTGCAACACGGTGTCGATCGCATTGAGCGACTCGCGACCATCGTCGAGGGAGTTCAGCAGACGCACCGACAAGTCACAGCTGTACTCGTCAAGGAGACGATGCACCCGCTCGACATGAGTGTGGTCGACGACGACGATGTTCGCGTCCGCCTTCACCCCGCTGTCGAGACAGGCGCGAATCGAGTCTTTCAGCGCGGTGATTTTCTTCCCGGCGCGTGCCGGGTCTGCGAACCGCTGGTGCTGTACTTGCACCAGCTCGTCGGCGGTGGTCCCGAAGACAGAAAAGTTGACTTTCGTGAGTCCGGCTTTCGCGGCGGCGGGGATGGTGCGGGCACCATTTTCGCCATTCGACGTCATTCGTACCGAGTACCCCGCTTCGGTCGACAAGCGCACGATCTCGGCTAGCTTCGGGTGCAACGTGGGTTCGCCGCCGGTCAGATGCAGTTCTGTGTAGCCAAGGGTGACGCGAAGTTTGTTGATGGCCGCGGCGTACTCCGGTCCGGGCAGCATCGTCGCCGGAACGAAATCGACCCCGTTGCGCTCTGCGTAGATCGACATCCGGCCGCTGGCACCGGTTGCCGCCATCGGCAGGCCCACCCGCTGGTCTGCGGCAACCGGTGTTCCCTCGTTGTGGCAGAAGGTGCACGTCATCCCGCAGGCGTCGAGGATCTTGACTCGAAGGGTGCGATCTGGCGTAACTCGAATGGGTAGAGCAGACATGGTCGGGCTCCAATTCCGAAGCGACAGAGGGTGAGCCGATGAAGCGGCCAGCTGGCGAGCTCCACCGGGGTTATGAGGGCGCGTGGAAGCCCGGCCGCCGCACTGCACGAGGGGAACGGTGCGACGGCCGGACGATCAGGGGGCGGCTACAGCCGCTCGTGCCAGTGCTCGCAGGCCCACGCGTAGCCAGCCGACCGGTAGACCACGTGGCAGTGGAAGCAGGCCCGGATCTCCAGCTCGTAGGGCGTCCAGGTCGTCATCTCCTCCGGCGTCGCACGCCCCTTCGCGGCGGACGGCAGGGGCGTTGCCTGCGTGCGCAGCTGGACGCCGGTCATCGCTCGCCCCGCTGGGCGAGCTTGCGCAGATCCGCTAGCGACTGCTCGATGTTCACGGCCACGTCGAGGGTGTCGAGGATCGCGGTCGGGCCGTTGCCGACGCCGATCGCGGCGACAACCTCACCCGCTGTGTTGGTGGTCAGGCCGATGGTCACGGTGACCGGACGGCCGAGGGAGTCGACACTCGACACCACCCGTGTCCTACGCCAGCCACGCGGATCCGTCACGAGATCCGCCCGGTGCGGACCAGCGTGAGTTCGGCGCGGCACTCGTGACAGACCTGGAAAGGGGCGCCCGTCGTAATGGGGCCGGGGTCGATGTCCCGGCGCCGGTGCAGCTCTGGTGCGAGTTTCCCGACCAGGCACCACGGCGTCAGCTCACCAATCGAGCTGTCGGCCAGCTCCCGCTTCAGATAGAGGTGCGGCGCACCGTGCGCGCGGTAGTACCGCGCCGCGTAGTTGGCCTCCGTGACGACCGAGGCGGCCTCGACCAGCGTGTGTCTTCCCATCGCGTCCAACTCCCTCACTGAAAGTCGCGAAAGCGATGCTAAGAGCAACCAGGTGTCCGAAAGGACAACAAAGGGACACCTGCGACGACGACCCCGTACCGTGGGAGTGGATGAGCGCATTTGATGAGCAGCAGGGAGCGGTGGGGATGGCGACTGAGGGTGTCGGCGCGCGGCTCAAGGCGGCGCGCAAGCTGGCCGGGGTCACACAGGTGTGGCTCGAATCACGGATCGGTTACACGCTCTCGATGATCAAAAAGGTCGAGCAGGGCAGCAAGCCCGCCAGCGCTGCGTTCGTGGCCGAATCAGCCCGAGCGCTCGGCATCAACCCCGCCACGCTGTACGGAACCAACGGACGTGAGGTCGTGGCCGAGCCCAGCCAAGACTCCGCCAGCATCGCCGAGTTGCGCACCGCGCTCGACCTGTTCGACGACCCCCGCCCGGAGGGCAGGCCGCTGACGCTCGCCGCGATCGACAGGAAGCTGTCCACGGTCGCCGAGGACGTGCTGAGGCTCCGGCTCGGTGCTGCCGCCCGTGACCTTCCTGCTCTGCTTCACCACCTCTACGTCCTGGCTGAGCGGCCAGACCACAAGGGCGAACAGGCCCGTGCACTGCTGCACGATGCGTACCGCCTGACCGCCACCGTGGCCGGTCGATTCCGGCAAACAGACCTCGCGGCGATCGCCTCTGAGCGTCATGTCCAGATCGCCGAATCCACAGGCGACCCGCTCCGGGTCTCCATCAGCAAGTACCACCGAAGCAGGCGCTACCTCCAAAACGGCGACTTCAGCGCCGGGCTCCGGCTGCTAGAGCGCGCCCGGGAGAACGTGGGCAGCAACACGGCGGGCAAGGCTGTCACGGTCCAACTGGACCTATGCGCGGCAATGCTTGCCGCCCGATCCGGCGACGTAGTTCAGGCAGACGGCTACCTTGAGGAAGCCCGCTCGCTATCCACGGAGTTCCGTCTCCCGGAAGCGCCGTACCACGGCGTGGACGCCAGCATGACGAACATCCTCGCCCACTGGTGCGCCGCGCCGGTCGAGAATTACGACGGCACGGAGGCAGTCCGCCGGGCGGCCGAAGTCGAGATAGAGGACCCGCACCGGCCGGAGCGCGTCGGGCACCACCACATCGACATGGCGCGCGCATGGGTACTCCACGGAGACCGCCGTCACGCGTTGAAACAGCTCAACATGGCTCGCCGGGTGGCGCCGAACACCACCCGCCACCACCCGGCCGTCCGGGAAACGGTGCTCGCGATGGCCAACGCGGACCACCGGGCTACGGACTCCTTGGCCGGATTCGCTCAGTGGGCTCACATCAAAGTCTGAGCCATCGCAACGACCGAAGGCCCCGGCGATTCGTGAACGCCGGGGCCTTCGTCGTCAAGACCTGTTCTCGCAGGTCAGGCCATGTGTCGTTCGCAACTTCACTCGAACGAGTGCTTCGCGTCGTACTCCCCATGGCTGTGGTCGGAGGCGAAGGACGGCGTCAACCTCAACGACCGGTATCGGGCCGCGATCGAGATCACCCAGCGCAGCACCGATTTCTGGGCGCAGAAGCTCACCGACATGGGCGCGGGCAACGAGTTCGGCGGCGTCTACAACAAGGGCATCCTGGCCATGCACGCGCTGCGGAGGAAGGTCGGCGAGGCCGCCTTCGCCGAGGTCCTGCGCGGCTGGCCCGCCGAGCACCGCCACGGCAACGCGTCGTGGGCGGAGTTCGAAACCTTCGTCAGCCACACCGCCGGGCAGGACCTGCACGCGTTCTTCGACGACTGGTTCCGCGGCACGAAACTGCCCGCCGACGCCGACCTCCACCCGGGCGCGCTACGCACCTGACCCGTTCCCCAGCAGCGAGCGGGTCAGCGCGTTGTGGGCTTCGTTCATCTCGCTCAGGGCGGCGGTGAGTTCCCGGTCGCCCACGGTGACCGGGGTCCGGTCCGGATCCTCGACGATGCTGCGCAGCGCCGCGCGCCGGAGTAGTTCCTTGACGAACGAGGCCGTCACCCCTTCGCTCTGCTCGACCACCGGCCCGAGGTCGGCCGTCAGGTCCACCCCGCGGCCGTAGAGCCGCAACAGCTTCAGCCTGCCTTCGGCGTCCGGCTTGGGAATCTCGATCGCCAGGTCGACCCGGCCGGGGCGGTCGGCCAGCGCGCGTTCCAGCTCTTCGGCGCGGTTGGTGGTCAGCAGGAAGGTGACGTCGGCGTCGTGGCCGACCCCGTCCATCGCGTCCAGGAGCGTGAACAGCAGCGGGTTTCCCATCGGTGTGTGGCTGCGGTCCTGGGCGATGAGGTCGACGTCCTCCAGCACCACCAGGCTCGGCTGGAGCCGCCGGGCGAGCTCCGCGGCCTTCGTGATGTACCGCATGGCCAGCCCGGTCAGCACGATGACCGTGCTGCCCGGCAACCGGCCCATCAGGTACCGGACCGTGTGCGTCTTGCCCGTTCCCGGCGGCCCGTGCAGGAGCAGCCCGCGCTTGAGGTGCTGCCCCGCCGCGAGCAGGCGTTCCCCGTGGGAGGCGATGCTCACCGTGTGCCGCTCGATCGCGTCGAGCACGCCGTCCGGGAGGACGACGTCCTCGTCGGCGAGCTTGGGCCGGGGCAGGAAGGTCAGCAGTTCGTTGCCGCGGTTCTCGCTCGTGCCGAACGCCAGCACCTGGCCGCGGAACACGTCGTGCACGCTCATCAGGTGCTCGACCCGGTCGCGCACGACGGTCGCGGTCTCCCTGGCCACCGACAGCACCTCGACCCGGCACATCGCCTGGCCGAACTGCGGGTTCGCGCCGCGGACGCCGATCACCACCCGGGTGCCGTCGGGCGCCTTGGTCGTGATCAGGCCGAGCTGGACGACCTC
Source organism: Amycolatopsis sp. H20-H5 (assembly GCF_035828755.1). Taxonomy (NCBI): domain Bacteria; kingdom Bacillati; phylum Actinomycetota; class Actinomycetes; order Pseudonocardiales; family Pseudonocardiaceae; genus Amycolatopsis; species Amycolatopsis sp. H20-H5. The sequence continues at coordinate 62,378 of NZ_JAYMZS010000038.1, forward strand.
GGTGGCCTCGTCGGGACCGATCGCGGCCGTGGCGAAGTCCACCGCGCCCAGCTCGTACATGCCGTGCCTGCGCGCCGAAGCGAGCATGCTGACCAGCTCTTCGTTACCCCGATGGCCGCCCACGAGGCCGAACCACTCCGGCCCGGTGCCACGCTCGGCCAGGTAGGCGTCGACGCCACGCTGCAGGTTCGCGTGCTCCCAGCTCTCCCACTGCCGCCCGACGACCACCACCTGCGACAACGGCACGCCGAGCCAATCGGTCACCTTGTCGACGAGCTCGCTGGTCTGCCCGGAACCCACCGTCTCGGCGGTGGCGCGGATGATCCGCTGCAGGTCGGTCGCGAGTTCCCTGAGTACCTCTTCACTCCCCATGAGTCCAGGGTGGCACAGCTCACACTCCGGCCGCCATGATCGGGGAAAACGCTGGTCCCACCTACCTGAGCGACGTCGTCCGATTCGACCAGCCACGACTGGGTGACGTCGAGGGGGTGCGCAGGGTCCACCTGCAGTGTCACATCGGCACCGACACGATTTCACTCGCCCGGCTGGGTGCCCGGATGAGCGGCCTCGACTTCTCACCGGACGGACGTCCACGACGCCGTCGACGTCCTCGGCCCGGGGTTCGACCTGGTCTACACCGGGGTCGGGGCGCTGTACTGGCTGCCGAAGGTCGTTCCCTGGGCCCGCGTAGTCGCGATCTGCTCCGCCCCGGCGGGCGGCTGTTACTCCGCGAGAGGCACCCGATGCTGTGGGTCTCGACGAGACGACCGACCCGGCGAGCCCGCACTCGCACAGCTGGAACCACGGCCTCGGCGAGATCGTCACGGCGCTGCTCGGCGCGGGCCTGCGGCCGACGAGGTCCGAGGAGCACGACAGCGTGTCGTGGAACGCGATCCCCGGACAGATGACCATGGACGGCGCCGGGGAATGGCGGCTGAGCCGTGATCCGCGACGGCTCGCTGCCAGCTACACGCTCGAAGCCGTCAAGGGATAAGTACGCTGGGGTCATGGCAGTGGTGAAGATCAACGCGATCGAAGTTCCCGAAGGCGCCGGACCCGAGCTGGAGAAGCGGTTCGCCGCCCGGCTGCACGCGGTCGACGGACAGGCCGGTTTCCTCGGCTTCGAGTTGCTGCGCCCGGTTTCCGGCGAGACGCGCTACTTCGTGTACACCAAGTGGGAGTCCGAGGAGGCCTACCAGGCTTGGGCGGCGGGCCCGGCTCGTGAAGCGCATGCCGGTGAGCGGGCGAAGCCGGTTTCGAGCGGCGCGAGTCTTCTTGAGTTCGAGGTCGTCGGATTGGATGCAGTGTCGCGAAGCGATCGCCGTTGAGGGTGGCGGTGGGCGAGGGGCAGGCAAGCTAGCCGGGTGAGTAGCGAGCTGGACCGGGCCGCGAAGCTGATCTCGGCCGCCGGTGCGCTGCTCGTCTGCGCCGGTGCCGGGATGGGCGTCGACTCGGGCCTGCCGGACTTTCGGGGTGACGAAGGTTTCTGGCAGGCGTATCCGCCGTACGCGCGGCTCGGGATCCCGTTCGTCGAACTGGCCGACCCGCGGCATTTCGCCGAGGATCCTGAGCTGGCTTGGGGTTTCTACGGGCACCGGCTGGCGTTGTACCGCCAAACCGTTCCGCATGAGGGTTTCCACCTGCTGCGCAAATGGGGCGCCCGGCTGCCCGGCGGCACGCGGGTGTTCACGTCCAATGTGGACGGACAGTTCCAGCGCGCGGGCTTCGAGCACGTCGCCGAGGCGCACGGCTCCATCCACCACCTCCAGTGCTTTGCCGGGTGCACCCCGGCGATCTGGCCCGCCGACGACGTCGAAGTGCCGGTCGACGAAGAGACCATGCGCGCGGCGCCGCCGCTGCCTTCGTGCCCGCACTGCGGCGGGCTCGCGCGGCCCAACATCCTGATGTTCGGCGACTACGACTGGGTCCCGAGCCGCAGCCAGGCCCAGCTCGACGAGCTGACCGCGTGGCGGCGCACGAACCGCGACCTCGTGGTCGTCGAGCTGGGCGCGGGACAGGCGGTGCCGACGGTCCGGCGGCAGGCCGAGCTGGCCAGCGCCGCGACCGGCGCGCTCATCCGCGTCAACCCCCGCGAACCCGGCGTCCGCCACGGCCGCGGCGTCTCCGTCCCCCTGACCGCCCTCACCGCAATCACCGCCCTCGACCACCTGCTCAACTAGGGCAGGACGAGCTCGGACAGGACAGCGCGGTGGTCGCTGCCGGGGACGTCGAGCACGTGGAACGCCTTCACCGCGATGCGGTTGTCGACGAGGACGTGGTCGATGGTCACCGGCGGGGCCGAGGCGTCGGCGGGCCAGGTCGGGGTCAGCGACTCGCCCACCTCGTCGGCCGAGTCGTGGTAGCCGGAGGCCAGTAGCGCGCGGAACACCACGTGGTCGAGGGTGGCGTTGAAGTCGCCAGCCATGATGCGCGGCTCCTGCTCGGGGTCGGCGCGCGGCAGGTCCTTGGTCTCGGCGACCCAGACCCCGGCGTCCCAGGTCGGCGCCGCCGGGTGGGCCGCGACCACCTGGACGCCGTGGCCGCCGAGATCCAGTCTGGCGCTGGGTTCCTTGGCGTTCGAATCCCCGGACAGATTGAGCTCCGCCAGCGGGAACCGGGACACGATCCCCGAACCCGCGGCGCCGCGCGCGGGGTGCAGCAGGCGGTTCGGCAGCAGCGCGAACAGCCCGGCCCGGTCCAGCCCGGCCACCGCGTCCGGGGTCAGCTCGACCAGGGTCAGCACGTCGACCTGGTTGTCCCGCACCAGGTTCACGATCGTCCGCGGATCGCCCGCACCGGCGTAGAGGTTCGACGCCAGCACTCGCAGCGTCTGCCCGTGGGCCTGCGGCTGGGCGGTGGAGAACAGCCGGGGCAGCACCAACGACCCCAGCGTGACGGCCAGTACGAACGCGATCGAGCCGATCCACCACCGCCGCAGCACCAGCGCGACGCCGCCCAGCAGCAGCGCCAGCACACTCGCGTACGGCGTCAGCGCGATCGCCGCCACCGTGTACCAAGGCCCGTCGATGCCCACCACTCTCATCGCGGTGAGCACGGTCAACGGCGTCACGGCCAGCACGAGCAGTCCGGTCGCGACACGACGGCGCACGGGCGACGGCCGGTCGGCCACGCTGTCATCCACACCGTCGGCCGCGCTGTCAGCCACACCGTCAGCCACACCGTCGGCCACACCGTCAGCCACGGGGCCTGCCCACGTGGCGGTAGTGCCCGGTGGCCTTGGCCAGCAGCAGCTGCCCGGCCTCGGCGTCCGCGGCAGCCAGCTTGGCGGCCAGTGCCGCCGCGGGCTTGCCGCGCAGCACGGTGACCGTCCGGCCGCCCCGGGAGATCATCACCTGTCCGTCCTTCGTCGGCTGCCAGCCGAACGGATCGTCTTCGAGTGCCATGAGCCGAGTATGGCCGTGGCCACATCGGACGTCGCCCGGATTCACCGCACCTCCACAACACCTCCACACGATCCGGCGACGCATGTCAGCCGCTGACAGGTCGATGTGCGCGATCTGCCAGCGGTCGGGCGCATTGTTCAGCCCAGGAAGCGACACGCGAAGGAGGCAGTCATGTCGCACGCGATCAAGGCCGAAGGCCTGGTCAAACACTATGGGGAGACGAAGGCGCTGGACGGGGTGGACCTGGAGGTGCCGGCGGGCAAGGTGGTCGGGGTGCTGGGGCCGAACGGCGCCGGTAAGACCACCGCCGTCCGCATCCTGGGGACGCTGATCCGCCCGGACGCCGGGCATGCCACGGTCGGGGGACACGATGTGGTGAAGGATCCGGTGCTGGTGCGCCGGATGATCGGGCTCACCGGGCAGTACGCGTCGGTGGACGAAGACCTTTCCGGCACCGAGAACCTGGTGCTCATCGGACGGCTGCTCGACCTGCCGAGGGCACGCGCCAAGGCACGGGCGAAGGAGCTGCTCGAACAGTTCGAGCTGAGCGACGCCGCGGGCCGGGCCGCCAAGACCTACTCCGGCGGGATGCGGCGGCGGCTCGACCTGGCCGCCAGCCTGGTGGGCCGTCCGGCGGTGCTCTTCCTCGACGAGCCGACCACCGGGCTCGACCCGCACGCCCGCAACGACGTCTGGCAGGTGATCCGGCGGCTGGTGGCCGACGGCTCGACAGTGCTGCTCACCACGCAGTACCTCGAGGAGGCCGACCAGCTCGCCGACAGCATCACCGTGTTCGACCACGGCAAGGTGGTGGCGAACGGGCGGGCCGACGAGCTCAAGCGGCGCGTCGGCGGGCAGACCCTGCAGGTCCGCCCGACCTCGCTGGCCGACATGGACCTGGTGAACCGGATCCTCGGTGAGCTCACCGGCGTCCGGCCGACCCGCGACGACGACACCGGCCTGCTCACCGCGCCGGTGTCCGACCCGGTGCTGCTGTCCACTTTGGTCAGGAAGCTCGACGAGGCCGGCGTCACCGCGGACGAGCTGGCGCTGCGACTGCCCAGCCTCGACGAGGTCTTCCTGGCACTGACCGGCACAAGGGCCGAACCCGGCCACACCGACAACTCCAAGACCCCGGAAGGGAGCCTGGTATGACCACGATCGCGCTCGACGCACCCGCGCCTTCGCGGCACATCAGCCCGGCGAAGGGCCTTCAGCACGGGCTTTCCCTTGCCTGGCGCGGGGTGCTGAAGATCCGCAAGAACCCGGAGCAGCTAGTCGACGTCACGCTGGCGCCGATCATCTTCCTGCTGATGTTCACCTACCTGTTCGGCGGCGCGCTCGCCGGCGACACCGGCACCTACCTGCAGGGCTTGGTGCCCGGCGTGCTGGTGATGAACATCCTGCAGGCGAGCATGACCGTCGGCGTGTCAATGAACACCGACGTCAGCAAGGGGGTGTTCGACCGGTTCCGCAGCATGCCGATCGCCCGCTCGGCGCCGCTGGTCGGCGCGGTGCTGGCCGACATCGTGCGGTACCTGGTCTGCATCGTGGTGCTGCTCGTGGTCGCCACGATCATGGGCGATCGCCTGCAGACCGGCCCCGCCGAACTGCTGCTGGCCGTGTTGCTGGCGGTGGCGTTCGGGCTCTGCTTCTGCTGGGGCTCGGTGTGGGTCGGCATGCTGGTGAAGAGCCCGGGCGCGGTGCAGGGCCTGATGTTCGTCTTCATCATGCCGCTGACGTTCGGCAGCAACGTGTTCGTGAACACCGCCACGATGCCCGGCTGGCTGCGGGCGTGGGCGGACATCAGTCCGGTGAGCCTGATGGCGAACGTGTTGCGCGGGCTGATGAACGGCGGCGCGATCGCCGGGCCGCTCGGGGGTTCGCTGCTCTGGATGGCCGGCGCGGTCGCGGTGTTCTTCCCGCTGGCCATGATCTCCTACCGCCGCCGGGTCTGACCCGCGCGAAGAGGGGGATGGTGAACGCCGTGGCTCGGGGGCCACGGCGTTCACCGCGTCAGTCCAGGTCCAGTTCGGCGCGCAGCCGCGCGAGTCCGTCCTCTTGGGACCGGCCGGACGATTCCGCGTAGAGCTGCTCGTAACGCTCGGGCCCGAGCGCGTTCCGGAGCGCCTCGACCAGCGCCCGCACCTCGGGGCTGCCCAGGTCGAGCCGCCCGCGCACGAGCTGCACCAGCCCGAGCGTCCGCACCGCTTCCTCGGCTTTCCCCTGCTGCCAGCGGACCTCGGCGAGCAGCTCGACCGCCGTCGCCAGATCCGGCATGTCCCCACGGTCCACAGTGGCCTTGACCACCGCCGTGACACCCTTCTCGGCGTCGGCCGTCAAGCCCTGTGCGAGGCTCAAGCGCGCGTCAAGCAGCCCGCCCCACTCCACCGCGAAATTGCCAGGCAACGGCACCTCGGCGGACCTGGCCCGGAACCGCGCGGCCATCTCGACGGCCTCTTCGACCTCGCCGCATCGCAGCAGGATCTCCACCTTGCCGAAGAGCACCATGACCACGAGCTGATCGCTGCCGGATTCACGGGCATGGCGCTCGGCCTCGGCCATCTCCGCCTTGGCCCCGCCGGGGTCACCGCCCCTCGATCGTTCGGTCGCCAGGCGCCAGCGGTGCTGGACCGTGTCGTCGACGGACCGGAGCTCCTGTGCCAGCCGCAGGCCGCGTTGGAGCGCCTCGATCGCCGCCGCGTTGTCGCCGCTGTGGGAAAGCGCGTCGGCCATGCTGGCCAGCGCCATCGCGGTGCCCCACCGATCACCGACCGCCCGGAAACCCTCGTAGGCCTCGTCGCACGCACGGGCGGCGCCTTCGAGGTCGCCGTCGTCGCCGAGAATGAAGCTCGACACCCAAGCCGCCGCGGCCCGTGTCCACGGATCGGACCGGTGCCGGACCCGCTCGATCTCACGCTTGGCCAGCGCCTTGTCGCGGCTGAGGAACGCGAGCATCGGGAGCCCCATCGCCAGCACCGGGAAGCGGTCGATCGCGTCGATGCGCACGCAGTCTTCGACGATGGCGGCGACATCCGTGATGCGGGGGCTGCCCGGGAACATTTCGGTCATGGCCTGGACGGCCCGGAACACAACGGTGAAGTCCTCGGCCAGCCGGTCGCCGAACGCCAGCACCTCGGCGACGAAACCGATCGCGCGCTCGCTGTCCCCCTGCATCATCCAGAACCAGATCAGCCCGCCGAGCAACGCCGACGAAGAGTCCACATCGGACTCGTCGATCGCGGAGCGCAACGCGGTGACCATGTTGTCGCCGTCCGACTCGTACACGGCGATGGCGTCGAGCTGGGCGGCCGTGCGCAGCACCGGCTCGATGCGCCCGACCAATTCGACGAAATGCCCGCGGAAGGCCAAGGCCAGCGCGGGTCCTTCGCCCGCGTCGTCCAGCCTCTCGGCGCCGTAGGCCCGGATCGTCTCCAGCATCCGGTACCGCGGCTCGCCGCGTTCGCCGCGTACGGCGTCCACAATGGACTTCTCGACCAGCGAGCCGAGGACATAGAGCACGTCGGCGGCGGGCAGCAGTTCCCCGGCGCAGACGCGCTCGACCGCCGCCACGTCCGCACCGGCGGCGAAAATCGACAAGCGCCTGGCGAGTACCCGCTCGGGTTCGGTGAGCAGGTCCCAGCTCCACTCGACGACCGCGCGCAGGGTTCGCTGGCGCGGCAAGGCCGTCCGGCTGCCGGAGGTGAGCAGGCGGAACCGGTCGTCGAGCCGCTGGGCGATCTGCGCGACCGCCATCGAGCGCAGCCGGGCGGCGGCCAGTTCCAGCGCCAGCGGCATCCCGTCGAGCCGTCGGCAGATCTGCGCGACGTCGTCCACAGTGGACTCGTCGAGCCGGAAGTCAGGGCGCACAGCCATGGCCCGGTCCAGGAACAGCCGGATGGCGCCGAGTTCGCCAGCTTCGGCGACCGTGGCCCGCTCGCCGGGCACCGCCAGCGGGCCCAGCGGGCAGAGCGTCTCGCCGTCGATGGCGAGCGGCTCGCGGCTGGTCGCCAGTATCCGCCGGTTCCCGACCCTGGTGAGCAGCTCGTTCGCCAGCGCCGCGGCGGCGTCGACGAGGTGCTCGCAGTTGTCCAGCACCAGCAGGGATTCCCCGGCGCCCAACGTTTCGGCGATCCGCTCCAGCGCGTCCTGCGGGCGGCGGAGCGCCTCGCCGGGAACGGCCGTGCGCCTGTCCCAAGCCTCCAGCGCGCCGAGAACAGCGCCGACGAGGTCGTCGGCGTCGCGCACCCCGGCCAGCGGCACGAACCACACGCGGCCGCCCGCGTGCACCGGATGCCGGGTGGCGGCCTCGGTGGCCAGCCGGGTCTTGCCCGCGCCGCCCGGCCCGACCAAGGTGACCAGCCGGGCCCCGGCGAGCAGTTCGGTCAGCAGCTTCAGCTCGTCTTCGCGCCCGACGAAGCTGGTCAGCCGCACCGGCAGGTGGTCGGCCACCGGCGCGGGCGCCGTCAGCTCCCCGCGCAGCACCGCGAGGTGGATCTCCTGCAGCTCGGCCGACGGATCGACGCCCAGCTGCGTGGCGAGGGTCTCGCGGATGTCCGCGTAGACGGCGAGCGCGTCGGACTGCCTGCCCGCCGCGGCGAGCGCCCGCATCCGCAACCCGGCGAACCGCTCGCGGAGCGGGTCGGCCGCGTGGGCGGCCTCCAGGTCGGCGAGCACCTCGGCGTACCTGCCCGCGCGGAGCTGGGCTTCGAAGAGGTCCTCGACGACGTCGGTGCGCAGCTCTTCAAGCCGCGTCTCTGGCGCGGCGGCGAAGGGCGCGTCGAGGACGTCGCTCAGCGCCGAGCCGCGCCAGAGCGCGAGGGCCTCCGTCAGCAGTGCGGCGGCACTGGAGTCACGACCGGCCGCGAGCTCGCGGCGGCCCTCGGCCCGGAGTCGTTCGAACCGGAAGGTGTCGACGTCGACGTCGGTGACGACGAGCCGGTACCCGCCCGGCCCGGACTCCAGGCCGGTGGCGTCGGCGCGCAGGACCTTGCGCAGGCGGGAGACCAGCGACTGGAGGGCGTTCGCGGCGTCGGCCGGCGGCTCCTCGCCCCAGAGACCGTCGATCAGCGACTCGGCGGAAACCGGGCGGCCAGGGTCGAGCGCGAGCCTGGCCAGGAGCATACGAAGGCGAGCTCCGCCGATGTCTCTCGGCGTGCCGTCGTCCCCCTCGGCCTGGATCGGCCCCAACAGCGCTACGCGCATGACACCAGCTTTCCAGACCCGGCGAAGTGAATAACGCGGAGTGCCACCGGAAGCGATTCCGCTCACCACGACCTGTCGACAGGTCGTGGTCTCTCAGTGACTGAGAGACCACGATTCGTCGACAGGTCGTGGTGGGCAGAGAGCGACTGAAGTGGGGATTATCCGGACAAAACCGTCGGGAGAGGGGCTGAGACAGCCGGCTGACTATAGGTTCATCGGACGTTTCTCGACCCACAAGGAGTTGTTCATGAGGGGTCTGAACCACTGGCGCCGCGGTGCCGTGACCGCCGTGGCGGTGCTGGCCGGAATCAGCCTCGGCGCCGGGATCGCCCTCGCCGACCCCGGCTTCGGCGGCGCGAAGCCGGGCAGCGACGGTGCCGGGGACAGCTACTACCCGCAGGACGGCAACGGCGGCTACGACGTCGCCGACTACGACCTGAAGGTCGACTACGCGCCGGCCACGCACCAGCTCACCGGGTCGCAGACGATATCGGCGCGGGCGACCCAGTCGCTCAGCTCGTTCGACCTGGACCTGAGCGGCCCGACCGTCGACTCGGTCAAGGTCGACGGCCGGGACGCGAAGTTCACCCGGACCGGTGACCACGAGCTGGTCATCACCCCGGCCCGCCCGGTATGGCGGGGCGAGCGGTTCACCACGAAGATCGCGTATCACGGTGTGCCCGCGGCGATCGACGACCCGCTGCTCGGCCTCAACGGCTGGCAGTACGGGAAGTCCGGCGGCGCGTTCGCCGCCGGCGAGCCCAGGTCGGCGACGACCTGGTATCCGGTCAACGACACCCCGCTCGACAAGGCGACCTTCCACCTCGCCATCACCGTGCCGGACGAATGGGGCGTGATCGGCAACGGCCGTGAGGGCCGCACCTTCAAGACGCCCAAGGGCACCACCCACGTGTGGGACGAGACCACCCCGGCCGTGCCGTACATGACGACCGTCGCGATCGACAAGTGGGAGTTCGACCGGACGAAGCTCTCGGACGGCACCCCCGTGGTGAGCGCGTACGCGCCAGGGACCTCCGACGAGACGAAGGCCGCCGAGCGACGGCTGCCGGAGATCATCGACTTCCTGTCGTCGAAATTCGGCCCGTACCCGGTCGACGCGGCGGGCGGGATCTTCCTCGCCGAGCCGATCGGCTTCTCGCTGGAGACGCTGAGTCGTCCGATCTATTCGGGCCGCGCGGGTGACCTCCAGACGATCGTCCACGAGAACGCGCACCAGTGGTACGGCGACACGGTCGCGGTGGAGAACTGGAAGGACGTCTGCCTCAACGAGTGCTTCGCGTCGTACGCCCAGTGGCTGTGGTCCGAGGCGAAGGAAGGCCAGGACCTCAACGCTCGCTACCTCGCGGCGGTGAAGAAGGCCTCGCCCGCGTTCTGGGCCGGAAAGCTCTACGACATGGGGCCCGGCAACGAGTTCACCTACGTCTACTCGAAGGGCCCGCTGGCGCTGCACGCGCTGCGCAACACCATCGGGCAGCAGGCGTTCGACAAGGTCATCAAGACCTGGAACCGGCTGAACCACGACGGCAACGCGAGCATGCCGGAGTTCCAGCGCTACACCGAGCGCGTCGCGCACATGAACCTCCAGGGGTTCTTCGACGCTTGGATCTACGGCAACGCCAAGCCGTCCGATCAGTACCTCTACCCGGGCTCCCTCAAGCCCTCGGCGTGACTGATTCGTGAGTGTTGGGGGGGGGGGGGGGGGGGG
>NZ_JAYMZS010000038.1:72722-74487 GCF_035828755.1 Amycolatopsis sp. H20-H5
GGGTCCCCCCCCCCCCCAACACTCACGAGCCCTTCCATGCCAAGCTGACCTTCATGGCAGCAGTGCTACTCACCGGCTTCGCGCCCTTCGGCGGCGAAGAGGTCAACCCCTCTTGGCAGGCGTCATCCCTGATCGCCGCTCAACGGCCCGAGTTCGCGGCGGTCGAGCTGCCGTGCGAGTTCGGGGCGTCGCTCCCGGCCTTGCGGGCGGCGATCGAGCTCCATCGCCCGGAGGTGGTCGTCTGCGTCGGCCAGGCGGGCGGCCGCGCCGAGCTCACCCCCGAACGGGTGGCGATCAACCTGCTCGACGCGCGCATCCCGGACAACGCGGGCGCGCGACCGGTCGACGTCCCGGTGCTCCCCGGCGGCCCGGCGGCCTACTTCACGACGCTGCCGGTCAAGGCCGTCGTGGCGGCCGTCCGGCAAGCGGGCGTCCCGGCGTCGGTCTCGCACACCGCGGGGACTTTCGTGTGCAACCAGGTCTTCTACGGCCTCATGCACCTGCTCGCGACCGAGTTCCCCGGGACGCGCGGCGGGTTCGTCCACGTCCCGTACAGCCCGGAGCAGGTCGCGGCGGCGGGCACGAACGCGCCGAGCCTCGACGTCGGTCGTTGCGCCGACGCGCTGGGCGTCCTCGCCGACACCGCCCTTTCGGTCACCGAAGACCTGTCCACGCCCGCCGGGAGCCTGCATTGACGACCATGCCGACGTCCGAGCCCGGCAGGAAGGTCGAGCGCAAAGCGCTCTGGCTCGTCGGGATCACGTCCGCGGTGCTGGGCACCGGGACGGCCGCGATCTGGCACGCTGTCGCCGGTCATTTCCGCCGCCTCTGCGTGATCGAGGACGCGAAGAACCCGGAGAGCATGTGCGGGTTCGGGGTGATCTTCTGGGGACCCGCGCTCATCGTCGGCGGGATGCTCGCGATCGGGCTGCTCACCTGGTTCCTGCTGAGCGTCACCGGGCTGCGGCCCCGCGCGGGCGTGCTGACCAGCGCGTTCGTCAGCCCGGCGTTGCTGGTGGTGCTGTTCGCGACAATGCGGGGCTCCGGGGCGGGCCGGATCTTCGCGGTCGGCGCGGCGTTCACCCTGCTGCAGCTGATGTTCGCCGCGCTGACGCGGATCAGGCGGGTTTGAGCTGCTCGGTGAAGAACTTGACCAGCTCGGGAAGCTGCTGCTTGCCACCGAGGTCGACCGAGACGAGCATGCCGCAGAGCTGCCTGTCGTCGACGCCGAACAGCACGATCCCGGCCGCCGAGCCGACGCCCGCGAGGTACTTCCCGGTCAGGCCGCCGCCCGCCCAGGTGCCCTCTTCCGGGTTGTCACCCAGCTGGAGCTTCACCCCGACGGCCAGTGAGTCGCTCGAAATACCCTGGTAGTAGGTCACCGCCCTGGTCGCCCCGCGCGCCTCGGACTTGAACTGGCAGCTCACCGCCACCACGGCGCCGATCGTCTGTGCCGAGATCGCCGCGCCCTGGCAGGTGGCCTTCTGGGCCACGGGCCCGGCCAGCTGGCGCAGGCAGTCGGTGAAGCCCTGCTCGTCCTTCTTGCCGACCTGCTCACAACTCGCCTTGTCGACCGCCGCGCCGTTGGCGCCCGCGGCGTTCGCGGGCGGCGACTTCGAGCCGTTGGTCGCGAACAGCACGGCCGCGACCACGACGGCGACGAGCACCAGCGCGCCGGCGCCGATGAGCAGTGGTTTCCGCTTCGACTTCGCGGGCGGGACGGGCGGTTGCGGCCGTTGCTGCTGGGGCTGGTGCTGCTGGGGAT